>CAZZHB010000050.1:0-9663 GCA_964653615.1 uncultured Aquiluna sp. | reverse complement strand
ACTCTGGTTATCGCCCATAACAAAACCCTTGCAGCGCAACTTACGAGCGAACTTCGCATGATGTTTCCCGAAAACGCTGTTGAGTACTTCGTCAGCTATTACGACTACTACCAGCCTGAGGCTTACGTCCCGCAAACAGACACCTTCATTGAGAAGGATTCGACCATCAATGAAGAAGTGGAGCGTCTGCGTTACTCCGCCACAATGTCGCTACTTTCCCGGCGCGATGTGATCGTGGTATCCACGGTCTCCTGCATTTACGGCCTGGGCGCGCCGAAAGAGTATTTAGCTCAATCGCTACCACTTCAGGTTGGCCAACGCATAGACCGCGATGAACTAATTCGCGGACTTGTGCAGATTCAGTATCAGCGCAATGACATTGAGTTTGTTCGCGGAAACTTCCGCGTCAAGGGTGACACCGTTGAAGTAATTGCTGTCTACGACGAGGAAGCCACCCGCATCGAGTTTTTTGGTGATGAGATTGAAAAGATCTACCGCATTCACCCGCTAACTGGTGAAGTGCTGATGGAACGTCAGTCGGTGGCAATCTATCCGGCTTCCTACTACGTCGCGCCTGCAGAGCGTATGGCCCAGGCTATCGAGTCAATCGAAGAGGAGCTTGAGGCTCGTTACCGTGAATTCGAGCAGCAGGGCAAGCTGCTTGAGGCGCAGCGCATAAAAATGCGCACCACATTTGATCTGGAGATGATCCGCGAACTTGGCTTCTGTTCCGGCATCGAAAACTACTCTCGGCAAATCGATCAGCGCCAACCGGGGGAGCCACCAGCTTGTTTGCTGGATTACTTCCCAGAAGACTTCTTGACGGTGATTGACGAGTCTCACGTCACGGTCCCGCAGATTGGAGCCATGTCGGCCGGAGACGCCTCTAGAAAGCGCACACTGGTCGAGCATGGCTTTAGGCTCCCTTCAGCCCTAGATAACCGCCCGCTTAGATTCGAAGAGTTCTTGGAGCGAACCGGTCAGACCGTGTACCTATCTGCCACTCCTGGAAAGTATGAACTTGAAAAAGCCGATGGGGTAGTGGAGCAGATCATCAGACCTACCGGCTTGGTTGACCCTCAGATTGTTGTGAAGCCCTCCAAGGGGCAGATCGATGATCTCCTTGAAGAGATCAAGTCTCGAACCGAGCGTAATGAGCGCGTGCTAGTTACCACCCTCACCAAGCGGCTAGCAGAGGAGGTCACCGACTACTTCACCGAAATGGGGGTCAAGGTGCGCTACCTGCACTCTGATGTTGACACCCTGAGACGAGTTGAGTTGCTTCGGGAATTGCGCCAGGGCATATTTGATGTTTTGGTGGGAATCAATCTTTTGCGAGAGGGCCTTGACCTCCCAGAAGTTTCGCTAGTTGCGATCTTGGATGCCGATAAAGAGGGCTTCTTACGCTCGGCAACCTCCCTGATTCAGACCATTGGTCGCGCTGCTCGAAACATCAACGGCGAAGTCCACATGTATGCCGACCGCATCACCGACTCAATGGCTAAGGCGATCGATGAGACAAACCGCAGACGTGAAAAGCAAGTCGCCTACAACACCGCTAACGGCATAGATCCAACCCCGTTGCGCAAGCAGATTGCCGATATCACCGACCAGTTGATGCGAGAGGAAGTTGATACCGCCCAGCTGATTGAAGACCTAAAGAAAGAGCCAAAGCGCAAGACCAGCGTGCCAATGCGCGGTCGAACCAACATCGGGGCAGCTGGTAAAGATGCGCTGCTTTCAACAATCTTGGATCTTGACGCCCAGATGAAACTTGCCGCCTCCGAGCTCCAATTCGAGTTAGCGGCAAGGATTCGTGACGAAATTTCCGAGCTGAAGCGTGAGCTAAGGCAAATCGAGTCAGCGGGACACGCCTAAACTTCTAGGGTGACTATCCAGACCCCCCAAGGCTCCAAGCTCTCGATCAAGGGCGCACGTGTTCATAACCTGAAGAACCTTAATCTCGAGATTCCCAGGGATGCCCTGATTGTTTTCACTGGACTGTCGGGATCAGGAAAGTCTTCGCTCGCATTCGACACAATCTTTGCGGAAGGTCAACGCCGCTATGTTGAGTCACTCAGCGCCTATGCCAGGCAGTTTCTGGGTCAGGTTGATAGGCCAGATGTTGACTTTATTGAAGGTCTAAGTCCTGCAGTCTCTATCGATCAAAAATCCACCAACCGAAACCCGCGTTCGACGGTTGGAACCATCACCGAGATTCACGACTACCTGAGGTTGCTCTGGGCAAGGATTGGTGTCCCGCACTGTCATATCTGTGGGGAAGTGATTTCCAAACAAACCCCGCAGGCAATTGTGGATCAACTTTTGACTCTGCCGGAAGGCACCAGATTCCAACTGCTTGCACCAATCGTGCAGCAGAAAAAGGGCGAGTTTCAGGACCTTTTTGCCTCACTACAGTCCCAGGGTTACGCCCGAGCGGTCGTTGACGGTGAGACGGTAGTGCTGAGCGAAGCAAAACCTTTGAAAAAGAGCTTCAAGCACGACATCGCCGTTGTGGTTGACCGACTTGCAATCAAAGCGGATGTGGCGTCCCGCCTAACGGATTCGGTTGAAACCGCATTGAAGCTGGCGGACGGTCGAATCGTGGTCGACTTTGTTGACGAGGGAAAGCAGCGTACTTTTTCCGAGCGACTTTCCTGCCCTAATGAGCACGATATTGCCCTGTCTGAGATTGAACCGAGAACCTTCAGCTTCAACGCCCCGTTTGGATCATGCCCTGCATGTTCGGGATTGGGCGTGAAAATGGCGGTTGACTCCCAGCTCGTGATCGGCGACGAGGCCGCCAGCATCAACGAAGGTGTCATTTTGCCTTGGTCCACCCAGGGCAAAGGGCTCTACAGCTACTTCGTAAGACTTTTGGATGGCTTAACCAAAGACCTCGAATTCACCCTAGACACCCCGTGGCAAGAGCTCGGCGAGGAAGTCCAGGACGCCATCCTGCATGGAAACGATTTCGAGGTTCAGGTGAAATGGCGCTCAAAGTATGGTCGCGAGATGCGTTACACCTCTGGTTTTGAGGGAGTTTTGCCATACGTTGAGCGTCGTTATCTGGAAGCAGACTCAGACTGGGCTCGCGGTAAGTGGTCAGAATTTCTAAGGGAAATCCCCTGCCCAGAATGTGATGGCTCAAGACTCCGCCCCGAGGTGTTGGCAGTTAAGGTTCACGAGAAGTCAATTCACGACGTTGCTGCAATGAGCTTGAGAAACGCTCATGCCTTCTTCGAAACCATTGAACTTTCCGATCGCGAAGCGACTATTGCGGCTCAGGTGCTTCGGGAAATTCGAGCCAGACTTGATTTTCTTTTAGCTGTCGGATTGGACTACCTATCGCTAGAGCGTGCCGCAGGCTCGCTCTCAGGTGGTGAGGCGCAGCGCATTCGCCTTGCAACGCAAATTGGTGCTGGGCTGACTGGTGTGCTCTATGTGCTGGATGAGCCATCAATCGGCTTGCATCAGCGCGACAACCTTCGACTAATTGAAACCCTTGTAAAACTAAAGAACCTCGGAAACACGCTAATCGTGGTTGAACACGACGAGGACACGATTAGAACCGCCGACTGGCTTGTGGACATAGGCCCAGGAGCTGGACTAAACGGCGGTGAAGTTGTGCACTCTGGAAGCTACAAGGCGCTACTTGAAAACAAGAAATCTATTACGGGTGATTACCTGGCAGGTCGCATCAAGATCGAAACACCCAAAAAGCGCAGGTCAGTTGACCCAGCTCGCAAAATCAAGGTGGTCGGGGCTCGCGAGAACAACCTCAAGAACGTTGACGTTGAGTTCCCGCTCGGCGTGATGACGGCAGTGACTGGAGTTTCCGGCTCTGGAAAATCCTCGCTGGTGAATGATGTGCTCTACCAAGTCTTGGCGAACAAGCTCAATGGCGCTAAAGGCGTTGCTGGCAAGCACACCAGGATTGAGGGACTTGAGCAGCTGGACAAGGTTGTTCACGTCGACCAGGCTCCAATCGGCCGCACTCCACGTTCAAATCCGGCGACCTATACCGGCGTGTTTGACCACGTTCGCAAGCTCTTCGCGGAAACCCCAGAAGCGAAGGTCAGGGGCTATCTGCAGGGTAGGTTCTCGTTCAACGTCAAAGGTGGTCGCTGCGAGACCTGTGCCGGTGATGGCACCATCCGCATCGAGATGAACTTCCTGCCAGATGTATACGTGATGTGCGAAGACTGCAAAGGCGCTCGTTATAACCGCGAGACACTGCAGGTGAAATACAAGGGCAAATCGATTGGTGATGTCCTGAACATGCCGATCAGCGAGGCTGCTGAGTTCTTTGCGCCTATCAATGCCATCGCAAGGTACCTAAACACCCTGGTCGATGTCGGCCTTGGCTACGTCACCCTGGGACAGAGTGCAACCACACTCTCCGGTGGGGAAGCCCAGCGAGTGAAGCTGGCCACTGAGCTGCAACGCCGCTCGACCGGTAAGACCATCTATGTGCTGGATGAACCAACCACTGGTCTTCACTTCGAAGATGTCCGAAAACTGCTACTGGTTCTTTCTGGCTTGGTTGACAAGGGTAACTCCGTGATTGTTATTGAACACAACCTCGATGTAATCCGCTGCTCAGACTGGGTCATTGACCTCGGCCCCGAAGGTGGTTCTGGTGGCGGTCTGGTGATCGCGGAAGGCACCCCAGAAGCCGTTGCAAAGGTCCAGCAGAGCCACACCGGAAAGTTCCTGGCGGAGATTCTAGGCTAATAATGGCCAACGACCTCTCCTTCCGTCCACGCACCGGTGAGATCCCCACCAACCCAGGTGTGTATCGGTTTGTAGACGAATCCGGTCGAGTGCTTTACGTAGGCAAGGCGAAGAACCTTCGGGCACGGCTAAGCAACTACTTTGGGCCACTGGCTTCGCTGCACGAGAGAACCCAGCGAATGCTGCTTGCGGCGCGCGATGTGAAGTGGACCATTGTCCCCAGCGAATACGAAGCGTTACAGCTCGAATTCATGTGGATCAAAGAATTTGACCCGCCCTTCAATGTTCGCTTCAAGGATGACAAGAGCTATCCGTACCTTGCCATAACGGTTAGTGAGTCGGTACCGAGGGCTTTTATAACCAGAAATCGCGAGATAAAAGGTGCTCGAGTTCTAGGGCCATACACCCAGGCCTGGGCCATTCGCGAAACTCTTGATACCCTGCTCAAGGTTTATCCGGTTAGAAGCTGCACCGCAGGCGTCTACCAAACGGCAAAAAAACAAAATCGACCATGCCTTTTGGCCGACATCGGAAAGTGCTCGGCACCCTGTGTTGACAGAATCAGTCAGCCCGACCACAAGGCACTAGCCAAGCGTTTGGGGGATTTCCTAGCTAGTGGCGATGAGTCCTACATCCAAGAGCTGAGTGCTCGCATGAAGCTGGCTTCCGAAGAACAAAACTATGAGCTAGCTGCACAGCTTAGAGACGACGTATTTGCGCTGGAAAAGGTTCTTGAGAAAAGCACGCTGGTCTTTGACGATAAGACCGATGCTGACCTAATTGGCATCGCCCGCGACGAGCTCAGCGCCGCGGTTTCTATTTTCTTCATTAGGGGTGGTCGTATCCGCGGTAACCGCTCCATGGTTGTCGATCTGGAGTTAGATCGCAGTAACTCCGAGTTGATGGAGTATGTGATTCAGGAGCTATACACCCCGGCAAATAACGGCCAAAGCCTTGAGGTTCCAAAACAATTACTGGTTGGCACCAAACCCACGGACGCCAACCAACTCCAGCAGTGGCTGGGGGAGCTGCGCGGTGGAAAAGTGGAGGTGCTAACACCTTCCAGAGGTGACAAAGCAAAGTTGCTGGATACCGCCAACACCAATGCCAGCCAGGCGCTCAAGAGCTACAAACTCAAGCGATCGGCTGACTTTACAGCCAGAGCAGATGCCCTCGCTGGCATCCAACGCAGCCTGAGAATGGAGAATGCTCCGCTTCGAATCGAGTGCTATGACATCTCACACTTGGGCGGAACTGGCACGGTTGGCTCGATGGTGGTCTTTGAAGACGGTTTGCCTAAAAAGGATCACTACCGCAGGTTTAACCTAGACACCGCAGATGACACCGAATCGATTTACCAGGTGCTCATGCGTCGACTGAAGTACTTGGGGCAGGAGGATCAGAGCGACAAATTTAGCTACCGACCCTCGTTGCTTTTGATCGACGGCGGGCTACCGCAACGAAATGCTGCACTTCGGGCAGTAGCGGATTCTGGCGTCACTGGAATCACCGTTGCAACCCTTGCCAAGCGCTTGGAAGAGATTTACACGGGTTTTGACGACTATCCATTGATTCTGCCAAGGACAAGCGAAGAGCTCTTCCTGCTTCAGCGAATTCGTGATGAAGCTCACCGATTTGCAATCACTGCTCAGCGTGCCAGTCGCAGTAAATCAATCTCGAGTCAGCTGCTAGAAATCGATGGGCTGGGGGAGCGTAGGGCAAGGCTGCTACTTCGAAAGTTTGGATCAATCAAGCGAATTCGAGCCGCAAGTGCCGAGGAGATCGCTCAATTGCCAGGTTTTGGGCCAAAAATCGCAGAAATTGTGCTCACAGCGCTCACTGATTCTTGATTTGTTATCCCGCGCGACACGCCGAAGGAGTAACCTTAGGACTCGCGATAACTAAGGGGTGACATGGACGCGACACGCAAGCCGGAGCTGCTCATCGTTACCGGCATGTCGGGAGCCGGAAGGTCCACCGTAGGAAATGCGCTCGAGGACCAGGGTTGGTATGTCATCGACAACCTCCCGCCACAAATGCTTGGTCCAATTTCAGACCTTTTCTCGCTTTCAAAAGCCAGCCTGCCAAGAATCGCGATCATCATCGATGTTCGAGGTGGCGAGTTCTTCAATGACCTGATTACCAACATTGAGCAACTTAGAACTCGCGATATCAATGTTCAGCTGCTGTTCCTTGAAGCAAGTGATACTGCGCTGGTAAAGCGCTTTGAATCAGTCAGACGACCTCACCCGCTTCAAGGTGAGGGGACCATTGTTGACGGTATCAGCGCTGAGCGAGATCAACTATTGGCGCTGCGTGAAATGGCGGATATCGTCTTTGACACCACCGAGCTAAATGTGCACCAATTAACCAATCGAGTTGCGGAAGCTTTTGCCACCAATGCCAAGGGGCTCAAGGTAAACGTGATGAGCTTTGGTTTCAAGTATGGAATTCCCGCGGATGCGGATCTGGTTGCGGATGCTCGCTTTATTCCAAATCCGCACTGGAAAGATGAGCTAAGAGCCATGACCGGAAACGATGCTCCGGTATCCGAATACGTAATGGCTCAGCCGGGCGTTGAGGATTTCATCAAGAACTATGCTGCGGCTCTAAGGTCTGTCCTGGCTGGGTATCGCACCGAGAACAAGCGCTTTGCAACTATCGCAATTGGCTGCACCGGTGGAAAGCACCGCTCAGTCGCAATTGCGAATCGAATTGCCGAAATCCTCTCGGATGAGGCTGATGTGAGAATCACGGTTAAGCACCGTGATTTGGGTAGAGAGTAAAAGATGGCACTAACTCAAGAGATCAAGGAAGAGCTAGCCCGCACACCGCTGGGCAAGGGTCTGGAGCGAGCTGCCGAGCTCGCCACAATTTTGCGTTTTTGCGGTGGACTGCACCTGATTTCGGGTCGAATCGCAATCGAGGTCGAGCTTGACAGCGCGGCCCTCGCCCGTCGCATTTCTAGGGCAATTTTGGAGCTTTACGGCATCCACTCCGAGCTATCGGTGGTTTCTGCCGGTGGACTTCGAAAGAACAGCGGCTACCAAATTCGAGTTCTCAAAGACGGTGAGTTGCTTGCCCGTCAAACCGGACTGATTGACAACCGTGGCCGTCCAGTTAGAGGGCTGCCAGCCACGCTGGTTAGTTCGACCATGGATGAAGCACGAGCAATCATGCGCGGAGCATTCTTGGCTCATGGAACTCTTACTGATCCAGGCCGAAGCACCTCGCTGGAAATCACTGCACCTGGCAACGAGTCAGCCATGGCACTGGTTGGAGTGGCTAGACGCTTAGGCGTTAGCGCAAAGGCCAGGGAAGTCAGAAACGTATATCGAGTCGTGATTCGCGACGGTGACGGTATCACGGAAATTCTGCGACAAATGGGGTGCACAGACCAGGTTGTGAAGTGGGAAGAGTTGCGCAACCGCCGCGAGGTTAGGGGAGCGGCCAACCGATTGGCAAACTTCGATGATGCAAACCTTCGCAGGAGCGCACAGGCCGCGGTTGCAGCTGGGGCTCGCGTGCAGCGAGCGCTGGAGATCTTGGGACCAGAGGCACCTCAGCACCTGAAATACGCGGGAGAACTAAGACTTCAACACCGTGACGCATCACTTGATGAACTCGGTCGCTTGGCAGACCCACCGATGACCAAAGACGCAATCGCTGGACGAATCAGGCGACTTTTGGCAACCGCCGATCGCAAAGCTCAGGATCTGGGAATTCCAGACACCGAAAGTGCGATTACAGATTTATTAGATGACAACTAAGGAGCATGACATGACCTACACCCTGCCAGAACTTTCATACGACTACGCCAGCCTCGAGCCACACATCTCGGCTCGCATCATGGAGCTGCACCACTCCAAGCACCACGCCGCCTATGTAGCCGGTGCAAACGCAGCCCTTGAGGCGATGGCTGAGGCTCGTGCGACCAACAACTTTGCGTCGCTACCAAAGCTGGAGAAGGACTTGGCCTTCAACCTCGGTGGTCACGTAAACCACAGTGTCTTTTGGAAGAACCTCTCTCCAGAGAGTTCAGACGCCGAGGGTGAGTTGCTAGCCGCAATCATCGAATACTTCGGCTCCTACGATGCTTTCAAGGCCCACTTCACCGCCGCGGCCATGACCATTCAGGGCTCGGGCTGGGCTTACCTAGCTTGGGATTCAATCGGTAACCGCATGATCATTGGTCAGCTCTACGACCAGCAGGGAAACCTGGCTATCGGAACCTTGCCGCTATTGATGTTGGACATGTGGGAGCACGCCTTCTACCTGGACTACCAGAACGTCAAAGCTGACTACGTCAAGGCCTTCTGGAACATCATCAACTGGGAAGATGTGGCGAAAAGATTCGCGAGCGTAAAGGTGGCTTCACGCTCGCTACTGCTAGGCTGACCTAGTCCGCTCAATGAAGCGTAGGGCGCAATAAATATCCCCCTTTTTTAGAAACTGGAGTATTCCCGTGACTCGCATTGGTATTAACGGTTTTGGACGCATTGGACGTAACTACCTCCGTGCCGCCCTGGCTCAGAACTCAAACCTAGAAATCGTTGCTGTAAACGACCTTTCAGACCCTAAGGGTCTGGCTCACCTTCTAAAGTACGACTCGGTTACCGGTCGTCTTGACGCAGCCGTATCGGTTGAGGGTGACTCGATCATCGTCAACGGCAAGCCAATCAAGGTATTGGCTGAGCGTGACCCTGCAAACCTAGGCTGGGGAAACCTCGGCGTTGACATCGTTATCGAGTCAACCGGCCGCTTCACCGACGCTGCGGATGCCCGCAAGCACATCGATGCTGGCGCGAAGAAGGTCATCATCTCCGCTCCTGCAACTGGCGAGGACGGCACTTTTGTAATGGGTGTGAACGAGCACCTTTACGACCCAGCCAACCACCACATCATCTCGAACGCATCTTGCACCAC
>CAZZHB010000049.1:0-9681 GCA_964653615.1 uncultured Aquiluna sp. | reverse complement strand
GGAATCCTCTTGGTTCGCGTGGCATTGACCGCTTGCTGGGCATTGACCGTCTAACCTTTGAGATGTGGGACGACCTGCTTTGATTTTAGCTGCACTGGCAGCCGATGCTTCGCCTGGAAAAAACTTCCGGCACTACCTAAAAGTTGACTCCAACCCTGACTTGGAGACGCTGAGACTATGGAGTGCCGAGGGGCAGGCGTACGAGTTCAAGATTCCAGCCAATTCAGCCGGCATTAGCGAACTAGCAACCGAGCACATGGTGGTGCAGTCGATGCGCCGTCTGTCAAGCAGCTTGCCATTTGAGATTCCCGAATCGATCGGGCAAACCCAAGACGCCAACGGCGTCACAGGTGTTCTTTTCACCTTGCTGGAGGGTTCAAACCCAGACCTCTCTAGGTTGGGCCCTGGAGCATTCTCTAAGTCTTTCGGTGAGGCGCTAGCTGCACTGCATTCGTTGCCAACTCAATCCATCGTTGATGCGGGCTTGCCTCAATACGATTCGGCTGCGATCTTGCACCAAAAGGTTTCGGACCTAGACAAGATGGCTGCAACCGGTAAGGTCCCGGCGCAACTTCTAACGCGCTGGGAACAGGCCCTGGAGGACATCGGTCTTTTCCGATTCCATGCCACCCTGACTCACGGTGCAGTTAGCTCGGATGCCGTCCTGATCAATGGACAGCAGGTAGTGGGAATGACAAATTGGAATTCCCTTGCCATTGCAGACCCAGCTGAGGACTTCCGTTGGCTTTCGGGCGGCGCCCTGCCTTCCACTTTTGAAGATGCAATGTTGCACTACCGAGCCGCTCGACCATCCGCAGATGAGAACTTCGCCCAGCGTGCGATGCTCTACTCAGAGCTTGAACTTGGAACTTGGCTTTTGCACTGCTTGGCAGTGGGAGACCAAGAGCAAATCCAACAGGCTGAAGAGCTTCTTGCAGAGCTCAAAGACAACCTCGAAGCTGGCAATCTGAAAGATTTGACCGCCACTAGCTTTGTCGGTCTTGCCGCTGCTGCCGCCATCATTCCAGTCGCCACTGCAACCCAAGAACTAGATGCGATTGCGGTTGAAGATCAGACTGAGCCAGTAGCTGAAGAGCAAACGGTCAGCTCGATCTTTGACGAGGCAGCAGGCTTTGAAGGTAACCAGTCTGTGGACGACGAGGGCGAAACCAAAGAGGCTAATCTCGACGAGCTGTTCTAGCAGCTTCGATCGCTTCAACTAACTCAGTTTCGGTCGGTAGCTTTTCAGGAACGACTTCTACACCATCGCTGGCGAAGAAGAACGAAGCCTGAACTTTTTCAAGGCCAACGCCCTTCCACTTCGCAAAAGCCAAACGATATAACGCCAGCTGAATGGCTCGCTGATCAATTTCGGATTGGCCTTTTGGTGAAGCTCCAGACTTCCAATCCACCACCAAAAAGCCGTCGCCTTGCCCAAAGACGGCATCAATCTTGCAAACCACAACCAGACCAGCAAGTTCAAACTCAATGGATTGCTCCACAAAGTCTGGAGTGAGGCTGGAAAATCTTGAACTCTCAAAATTCGCCTTTAGGTCAAGATCTTCCTCTGCCCAATCCTGGTCAGTGAGCTCCACATCCTCCAACCAGTGCTCCTCCAGAAGCCTGTGGAAGTCTGTGCCGCGCTGAGCCGAGGCGCTGTATGGCGATGGCATCGGTCTTGCCAGATACTCAGCAAATTCTTGCGGATTGGAAATCAGGCTCATCAATTTTGAGGCACTGAGACGTCTTGGTAATTCCGGAGCAGCCAGCCAGTTGCCTCGTTCACGTTCCTCAAGCAAAAGTGCTAGCTCGGTGAAATCCGAGAACTGCGCAGGAGTGGCACTGGTAACAGCCGCGGCCGCTTTCTCGAGAGTTGGCCGCTTTGAGCCCAGTGGGTCAAATGGCCAGACTGCCTGTTCTTTCCGATTGGCTAGCGGGTTAGAGTCAGCGACCTCGGGGATTGGGCTTGTTAGTTGCACCAAACCGGCTTCCAAAAGCCCTGACAGGAACTCGGACAGCTCTCTCGGTTTCTTGTTACCCGATTTGTAGTGCGAGGCGGTCAAGTGAAGGGCAGATCTTGCGCGAGTTACGGCAACGTATGCCAGTCTCCGTTCTTCTTGCAACTGCCTAGCGCGATTGCCGTCCTGGAATTGCTGATACAGCGCGTTGAGTTCCTTCTGAGTTTGTGCCTGCTGGTATTCAAATTTCGGAAGGACATTGGAATCACCTCGGAGTGCGAACGGTAGCTTTCCAGCCGCCAACCAACCCTTCGCGCCTTTGCCCTCGACTGGGAAAGACCCCTTGTTGAGCTGCGCGAGAGCAACCAAATCCCACTCCAGACCCTTTGCCGCGTGGACCGACATAATCTGAACGGTGCCTTTTTTAGCACCCGTTTTCGGTAGCTCAAAGTTTTCACGATCGATTGCGTAGTCCAGCCAAGACAGCAGTCCGCTGAGCGAGGGTCGAATCGAAGACTGCTCGTACTCAGCGATCCTCGCTATAAATGCCTCCAGGTTTGCCAGCGGGTTTAGCTGGATGGAATGAGCAAATAGCTCGATATCCAAATCGAGCTCTCTGGCAACTACCCAGGCAAACTGAGCCAAACCGATGTTGGAACTTGCCCGCATTTTGCGAAGCAGCTTGGCTGCCGCTACCAAACGCGCTCCCCCAAGTTCTGAGAAGTTTTCGCGGTCAAGGGCTCCTGGTTTGCAAAGCTCATCCAGGGCTTCAACAATCGTCACCGGCATTGCCGAGGTGACTTCCGAGCGAATTCTAGAAAGCCGCTTTGCCATTTCACTGAGTTGAGCGAGGTCTTTAGGGCCGATTCTCCAGCGCGGGCCAGCCAGCAGGCGCATTAGTTCCACCCCTGACTCTGGACGTTGAATGACCTTGAGCGCCGAGATGAGGTCCAAAACCTCTGGTAGCTGAAGTAGGCCAGATAGTCCCGAAACCTCAACCGGGATCCCCCGAGCGCTAATCGTTTTTGCAAAAAGCGACATGCTGGCTTTTGTCCTGAGCAACAAAGCAGCCGAAGTGTCGGAATCTAAGTGTTTCTCAAACCAGTCTGCTACCGCCTCGGCCTCTGTTATCTCATCCTGAAAAACCTCCGCCGTGACGTGATTCACCTTTTCGATGACTCCCGGCTCCAAGGTCACTGGCGCTAATTCTGGCTGCAGCGCATTTAGCGCTTTGGTGAGCTGATTGGCAGCGTCTACAACGGCCTGACCTGAGCGCCAGGACTTTGAAAGTTGAAAGGTTGCCTTTGCCTTTGACCCAAAGTCCTCGTGGAAGCCGAGCAGGTTGTTACTGCTGGCACCGCGCCAACCATAGATTGCCTGGTTTGGGTCTCCAACCGCCAACACCGCTTGACCTCTAAACAATCGAGAAAGCAATTGAGTTTGGATGCTTGAGGTGTCTTGATACTCGTCAAGCAGCACGAAGCGAAAACCATGTTCGAAATTCTCCGGAAGCGCCGTGAGGGCCAGTGCGACTTGATCTGAAAAGTCCACCAGGCTTCTGCGCTTTTTGAGCTGAAGATATTCGGAGACCAAACTAGCGATAACAGCATTCAGACGAGCTGCATCGAGCATGTCTTGGGTGTATTGAAAAAGACCGGAATCGCCCTTGTCCGTCTTTGGAAGTTGCGCGATGTATGAAGAGAACCTCTCAAGCTCTTGTATCACCAGGTCGCTTGAACTCTGATTGTCAGTAACCTCGGCAGCCAGTGATAGCACCAAGTCGATTAGGTACTCTTTGCTCCGCTCCCAATCCTCCAAACTTTGGTGCAGTTGCCCCTTTAGGCTCCGAACGAGATCATCGGCCAGCGCAACCGAACTAGCTTCAGTTAGCAGCGTTGCATCGGATTCATAACCAACCGCAAGGGAAAGCTTTCTGAAAATGTCGTTTCCAAATGAGTTGTAAGTGGTGATCGTTGGCGGGGTGAAATCAACCCCAAGACTCGCCGGCCACATCTCACTTTCGCGCAGCTTGTAGAGCGCTTGGTTTACTCTGGCGGAGAGTTCGCTTGCGGCTTTGCGAGTAAATGTAAGCCCAAGGATTTCACTGGGCAGAGCAAGCGAATTCGCGATTAGGTAGAGAACGCGAACCGTCATGAGTTCGGTCTTACCACTTCCGGCCCCAGCAATCACCAGCGTTGGTGCATCAATGGCGGCACCTTCAACCACTGCACGTTGCTCTGGAGTCAAAGAGTGCTCAGAGAGCAACTTGTAAACCTGATCCGCTGAGAACTTAGCCATTGGTTATCACCTTTGAGATCAAAAGTTGACAGCTGGCATCCTCGCTGCAGTGGTCGGCCGTTTCAGCGATAAATGAGTTGCCGCCCGCTCCTAACTCAACCCGCTGCAAGAGCTCTAAGACTTCTTTTTCAAATTCTCCCGAGATTGCAGGCTGATCTAACACCTTCAGTTTTTGATCGCCGACAGACACTATTCGCCCCCCAGCAAGCTTCTGGTCGTATTGCGATCGAACCGCGAGCTGATAGACCGCTAATTGTCGGTGATTTGTGACTTCCTGGGCAGTTGGCGGCTTTCCGGTCTTGAGGTCCACAACTCGAAGGCCACCATCGGCATCTTTCTCGACTCGGTCAATCTTTCCGGCAATCACGAGCCTGCCGATGGACACCTCGAACTTCTGCTCGGCAGAGACTAGTTCACCTGCATCTCGGAGGTATTGACCCAGCGCAGCGACCATCGCAAGCGCCCTGCGCTTCTGTCCGCTCTCCTGCCAACTGGCCTCGAACTCCAGAGTGTGCCAATTGCTCTGCACATAATCTTCTAACTCACCTTCAGTGCTGGAAACCTCGAGAGCCGCGTGCAGAAGAGTGCCAAGCGAAGCCTCAAACCCGGAGCCATCGCCACCGAAGTTAGTTATAAACCAGTGCACTGGGCACTTTTCAAACGCTTCGAGCCTGGATGGTGAGAATCGAATCGCTTCACCATCGGTCACAAGTGGTTCTGCTGTTGAGATCGGCAGTAAGCCCTGCCAATTCTGCGGGTGGGCGCCTGGGACATCAGCTAGCGCAAGGGCTGCCAAGAGTGGAGCAACAGAGACATCCCCTGTGGCTAACTGCCGGCGGTAGCTACCAACCAAGCGCCTTAGATCAAAACTGATTGACTGCTCAATCCACTTAGGTGACAGCCCTAGCATTTCAAAAAACTGCGAGGGCTGCTCTTCCTGGGAGGTCATTGCCGTCATTATCACTTCGCCCGATGCAGCTCCAATCGCTTTGTAAAGCAAGCGGACTTCATCATCAAATTCCAGCCGGGCAGGATCATTGGGACTCGACAGTCTTCCCGATAAGTATCCGGAGAGCGAGCTGGCGCCCAGTAGCGAGCTTCTGGGTCTGAGATTTGGCCAAATTCCATCCTGCATGCGTGGTAGCAAAACCACCTCAAATCGACGGTTCGCCAATCCTGCCGATGTCGTCAATTGCACGGCAGGGCGAAGTCCTACCGGGGCTAGTGAGTCTTCTGGTACTGCCTGGTCAAGTTGTGAAACAACGAAGTCTGCTGCAGTACCGAGCTGATTGGCATCAAAGCGTTGCGCTGCCGCGAAAAGCTCCAGTGCGGAATCCAGCGAACGATTGGCCGCCAGAGCGATTTCCGAAGTGCCGCGGGAGAGCACCTGGAGCGATTTTTGATCCACCTGAGCCCAGATAACGGAGAGCATTTCAAAGGCACTGGCATCCCTGAGGCCCTTTACTTCGCGCTGCAGTTTCGTCAGGGCAGCAAGCTTGCGCAGTTCAGGGCTGGTGGCCTCCACCTCGACCTCCAGCGCTGCCACAAATAACTCAGTACTGGAAACTTGGGTCATTTCGGATAGTTGTGCCAGCTGTCGCTTTAGCCTTCTAATGCCGATGCTGTCCAACCCGAATAGCTCCGAGGTTAGGACCTGAATCACGGCGTCTTGCTCGGGCAAATTCAACGCCAGGCTCGCCATTTCCAGAATCGCCCTGGCCATCGGCTGATCCCGAAGGGCAGCCGAAGCGCCAAGCACTTTGACAGGGACATCCCTGGCTGCCAAAGCAGAAGCCAATTGCTCGAGCTGGGTACGGGTTCGGGCGACAACCGCAAAATCTGCCCAGTCCAATCCCTGTTCCATGCGACGTTTTCTTATCTCACTAGCCAACCAATCTGCCTCGCTGATTTGGTTATCAAATAAACCGGTGCGAATTGGCCTCTCACCATCAATTGGCTTGGGGCGTTGTGGACCAGCGAGGTGGGGTGGGAGCTTCGATGCCAGCTTTGCAAGCGGCTGACTAAAGGTTGTGGCTGCCGGAAGAAAATGCCTCGTTGCAGCTTTGAACTCGCCTACGAATCCTTCTGATACACCTGATCTAAAGCCCAGCACCGAGCTGTCGGGATCCCCGAAAAGCGCCAGATTGGCAGTTTCTGAGAGTCGCTTTACTAACTCCAGGCCTGCCCGCGAAAGGTCTTGCGCATCATCGACCAAAACCCACCTGTGGTCAGCTGTAGGCAAATCGGAAGCAAGCAATAGCAATTGGGAAGGGTCTACCAGAGAATGCGACTTAAGTGCCTGCAGGTAACCCGGAAGGATCTCGGCCGCCAACCCAAGTCCCCGGTGACCAAACTCCTGCGCCTTGTCCAATAGCCACATCTGACTGAGTCGATTTTCAATGCACACCGCAATCAGATCGCGCAGTTCCTGAACGAAACCTTGAAGGCCAATCGTTTGCAGATCGAAGCCCCAGGGGCTATTTGGGCTCTCGGCAATCAACTCGCGCAAAATCTTCTGCTGGACGGCACCAGATAGTAGGCGAATGCCCGGTTCGACCCCTGCCAGAAGAGAAAAGGCAAAACCGGTAATCGACTGAGCGCGAGCTGCGGTCGTTGGCTTTTTACTGTCCAGAGCAATCAGGTCTCGAAGCTTGCTGGCAGCCAATCGAGTGGGAGTCAGGACCAAGATTTCCTCGGGAGAGAAATCCTTTTCAAGTTCGGCCACAAAACTCCGAAGCGATGTGGTCTTACCCGATCCCGGCGAACCAAGCACGACATGCTGGCCAGATTGACTTCGAGTTAGTGACTCCGCGCCAAATTCAACCAGCCCATGATTGTCGGCTTGGGTGAATAGGAAGGAGTTTTCTCTCACCGACCAAATCTATTTGCAGCCTGTGACTTTTTCATGTCGTAACCTAGTAATCCAACTAAGGAGTTCAATGGAAATCAGAATCGGCGTCCGCGAGAGTCAGCGGGACCTTACTTTCGAAACCAACCTCAGTTCTGCCCAAGTATCTGCATTGGTCTCCGAAGCCTTTGCTGCCAAAAAGGACCTTGTTACTTTCGAGGACGACAAGGGAAAGACCATCCTGGTTTCCGTGTCTAGCATTGCCTTTGTTGAAATTGGAGCGGAACAAAACCGCAGAGTTGGATTTATTGCCTAATGGAAATCTTGGTTCTTTTGGCCTACGCCGCCATCTTGGCCCTGGTCGCACCTTTTGTTCTTCCTCGCTCTGAGCACTATGGCTCATTCGTCCCGGCTGGAATCTCGCTGGTTTCCGGTGCGGTCATCTGGCTGCTGCTGACTTGGCTGGGATTTCACTATGACGAAGCTTGGATTTGGTTCATTGTGATGATCGGCATGCCACTGGCGGTGATTTTTGGAACTCGCTTCCTACACCGCACTCGTGTAGCAGCAGAAGAAAAGAAGTTGGCTGAGATTCGCCTAGGCGGTAAGGCCTAGTTGATCCATTCGCACTGTGTGTGCGGCAATCAACTCAGAGGTATAAGGCTCTAACGCCTTGAACTGGGCGCGAGTTCGCTCGGTGTCATCCTTGAAGCTTCCTGCGGTTAGCACCTTCTCAAAGTTAATCGAGTTTCGAACTTCCAGCAGGCAATCTGCCACAACCATGCGGCCAAAAAGAGCCATCCTGTGACCAAGTTTTGGATCCACTGCAATGGCTGCGAAGAGCGTTGACTGGGCTAGTTTTTCCAGTTCTTGAGCACCGAGCAGCTCCTCGACTTTGAGGCGTTTTGCAGGAGTAAGCCCCTTAGCAAGGCGACGGTAAGAATCCAGGAGCATGCCAAACACTATGTAGTTGCGCATCATCTCCTCATGGAAGTCAGCGCCCTTGGTTCTGGCTAGCAGTTGGTTCATCGAATCGCCGTAAAGGTCTTCGAGTTGATTTGCTTCAATGCCGAATTTTGTCAGTAGCGGGACTAATTCCGAGTGCTTGGAATAGTACTTATTTGAAAGTAAGTGAAGTTTTTTGGAGAGGGTCGAATCCGCTGCCGTCTCGGATTGCAGGTCAAGTTGCTCCCCGATGCTAACCAGCAGATGAGCCAGCCTGCCTAGGTAGATTTCAGGCGAAGGAGTAAGCTTGGCAGGGTTGAGTTGAATTTGGCTTCTGCCCGAGCTCGCATCACGCGAGGGGAGCGAAAGCTTCTGGGACACCTTGCGGAGTCTGCGCAACCAATCCAACACCCGAAAAGCTTATAACTTGCGACCGCATCCCACGAACGGGACCGGCAAATCAATGGAGAGAATTCTTGAACTTTCGTTCCCTAGGCATAGATGAAGACATCTGCGCCGCTTTAGATTCCAAATCAATTAGCAGTCCATTCCCAATTCAGGAACAAGCTATTCCAGTTGCGTTATCTGGAACCGACGTAATCGGCCAGGCAAAGACCGGAACTGGAAAGACCCTGGGCTTTGGCCTTCCGCTTTTGCAGTCACTGGGCAAAGATCCCGAACACGGTGTGCAGGCACTGGTGGTTGTACCTACTCGAGAGCTCGCTGTCCAGGTAGCAGAGGACCTTGAACTTGCTGCTTCCAACCGCTCCACTCAGATTGCAGCCATCTACGGCGGCAAGGCTTATGAGGGCCAGGTTGCGCAGATCAAAGCTGGAGCCCCGGTGGTAGTCGGCACCCCGGGACGTTTGATTGACCTCGCCAAGCAAAAGCTTTTGGATCTTGGAAAGATCAAGTTCATGGTGCTGGATGAGGCTGACGAAATGCTCGACCTCGGGTTCCTACCTGATGTCGAGAAACTGTTTAGCTTTACCCCGGCCGGCCGTCAAACCATGCTCTTCTCGGCAACCATGCCAGCAGCAATTTTGAACCTGGCCCGTCGCTACCAGAACCGCCCAATTCACATTCGGGTTCAGGATCCAGACGAGGGCAAGACCAAGGCTGATATCAAGCAGTTTGTTTACCGCGCACACTCGCTGGATAAGGACGAGGTAGTGGGTCGCATTCTGCAGGCCGAGGGTCGCGGCAAGACCGTGATCTTTGTTCGCACCAAGCGCACCAGCGCCAAGCTAACCGAAGAACTGATCGACCGCGGCTTCAATGCCACCCCGCTTCATGGAGACATGAGCCAAGAAGCCCGCGAGCGCTCAATGGCTAATTTCCGCTCCGGTAAAAAGGAAATCTTGGTCGCCACCGAGGTGGCAGCCCGAGGCATCGACGTTGATGATGTCACCCACGTCATCAACTACTCGGTCCCCGAGGATGAGAAGGCTTACCTGCACCGCATTGGAAGAACTGGTCGCGCCGGAAAGCTCGGCGGTGCGGTTACCTTTGTGGACTGGGATGACATGGCCCGCTGGGTGCACATCAACCGAGAGCTAGAGCTAAACACTCCGGAACCGCTGGAAACCTACTCAAACTCACCGCACCTGTGTGAAGAGCTAGGCATTCCTG
>CAZZHB010000048.1:0-9686 GCA_964653615.1 uncultured Aquiluna sp. | reverse complement strand
AACCGGGGGCTCAGTTTCGCGATTTCAGCGCTGCAAGCGCTGATTATTGCGGCTGTCGCAATTGGCTTGGTAATTGCGCCGCTTACTCTCGCTTGGTTTATCGAGGGCGACGGCACAGTTGACTGGATGGTCGCGTTTCGCGTAGCTGCCTACGCCTTTTTGCTGGCCTGTGGAGTTCCGCTGCAATTCAATGCCGGCGAGATCCTTGGCATTGAAGTTCCCGCATTCACGATGTCGACACTGCCACTTGGCCTGACTGCCCTGATGGCGGTGTTGATCATTCGCATCGGCCACCGACTTTCTGCCGCAGGTTCGATTTGGCCAGCCTGGGTTGGTGGTTCCATCGCTTTTGGAGGTATTGGCCTCGCGGTTTCAATGCTCAGCGCCAACGAGGCTGTAGTCGTGGCGGAGTGGGCGCCGCTAATCGCGCCAGCATTCTTCTTCGGAGGCATCATGTTTTTGGCATCGGTGCTGGGGCCAAGGTATCAACTCTTTGAGGGTGCAAATCCGCCTGAGGCAAAAGAGCGAATTTGGGTGAGAAACCAGGGCAAGGCACTTTTTGCAAAGTTGCACTGGTCGTTAGCGACCGTACTGTCGCCGGCAACTCGAGTTGGGCTGGCAGTGGTGGCAGCTCTGCTTTTGGTGAGCTCGGCAATGATTGCGTTGGCTTTGGGCTTTGGTTGGATTCAAGTCGTTGCACTCTACGAAGCGATGCGAGTTAGCGTGCTAGGGGGCGTAATGCTCACCATTGCGCAGCTGGCTATTCTCCCGAACCTAATCATCTACGGCATGAGTTGGATTGCAGGCCCAGGATTTTCGATCGGTATCGGCTCCTCGGTCTCCGCACTGGGAACTCAACTAGGCCCGATGCCGGCGCTACCGGTGTTTGTCGCTATTCCAACCGGCGGTTTTGACCGAGCCATTCTGTTTGCCCTGATCCCAATCGCTGTTGCCTTCATCGGAACTCTGTTGGCCAGACGTTACACCGATCAGATGCGCTGGGAATATGCCACTCGCTTTTCCGCAGCTCTAGCGTTTGCCTTTATGGCCGCTCTGATTGCTGCGTTGGCAGCCTTTGCAATCGCTTTGTTGGCATCGGGAAGCTTTGGCCCTGGAAGGTTTAGTGAAGTTGGAATCAACGCACTCGCCTTTGCGGGCGTGCTGTTCCTCGAGGTGTTAATCCCGAGTTTCCTGGCTGGATTGGTTGTAATTAAGCCATACAGCGATCAGCAAGAGCGTGGAAAGTAGGACAGCGGTGCTTTCGATTGTGGTTCTGATTTCTGGTTCGGGTTCGAACCTTAGGGCGCTTTTAGAAGCCTGCGACAACCCGCTTTTCCCAGCCAAGGTTTTGGCAGTTGGCTCGGATAACGCAGCCGCCGGATTGGCACATGCCGAGCAGTTCGGGGTTCCAACTTTTGTTGTCGAACCAGGTCTTTTCGGGTCACGTGGAGAGTGGTCCGAGGTGCTGCTAAAGAACGTGCAGTACCACAAGCCGGACCTGGTGGTCTTGGCCGGATTTATGAAGGTGTTGCCAGAGTCATTTGTGGCTGCCCTGAGTCCAAACCTGATCAATATGCATCCTTCGCTTTTGCCGGCCTTTCCAGGTGCGCACGCAGTTAGGGACGCACTTGCTGCCGGCGCTAGCACTACCGGGGCCACGGTCCACATCGTTGACGCTGGTGTTGACACTGGCCCTGTGCTTGCGCAACGGGAACTTTCCATTACTCCGGGGATTTCCGAGTCTGACCTGCACGAGCAAATCAAGACCATCGAGCGAAGCCTGATTGTGGATGTTGTTTATGAGATTGCCGAGGGCAAGCTGAACCTCGCTGAAAGGGCACACTAATGGCAACCAACCTTCCAGCACGTAACTACAAAGAGCGAGACCAGGTCAAAATTCGCAGAGCGCTAATCTCTGTTTCGGACAAGACCGGATTGCTCGACCTAGCCAAAGGGTTGCACGATCAAGGCGTGAAACTGGTATCCACCGGTTCAACCGCAAAGCAGATCGCCGATGCCGGATTACCTGTGCAGGAAGTCTCAGAGGTTACTGGTTTTCCAGAGTCACTCGATGGACGTGTGAAAACCCTGCACCCAAAAATTCACGGCGGAATTCTTGCGGACCTCAGACTTGATGAGCATGCTGCCGAGTTGGCAACTCTCGACATCGAGGCCTTTGAACTGGTGGTTGTAAACCTCTATCCATTTGTTCAAACCGTTGCGGCGGGTGCAACCGGAGATGCTGCCGTAGAGCAAATCGATATTGGCGGACCGGCGATGGTCAGGGCAGCAGCCAAAAATCACGCGAATGTCGCGATTGTGGTCAACCCCTCGAACTACTCGAGAGTCCTTGAGGCTAATGCTCAAGGCGGCACCACGCTTGCGCTGCGTCGCGAGTTGGCCCAGGCAGCATTTAGTCACACCGCCCAGTACGACACTGCAGTTTCAAACTGGATGCTTCAAGAATTTGCCGGGGACTCTGTCTTTGAGCCAAGAGTCAACCTCAGTTTTGAACTAACCAATGTGCTTCGCTATGGAGAGAACTCTCACCAGCAGGCGGCTTTGTACTCAGAGGTCTCAGGCACCAGTGGCGTGGCACAAGCAAAGCTACTCGGTGGCAAAGAGATGTCATACAACAACTATGTTGACGTGGATGCCGCGCTGCGCGCAGCCTATGACTTCTCGCAACCTGCAGTTGCCATCATCAAGCACGCTAACCCATGCGGCATTGCTATCGCGCAGGAAGGTAGCGTCGATGCAATTGCCTCGGCACATCTGCGAGCCCATGAAACCGATTCTGTTTCTGCATTTGGCGGTGTAATCGCGGCAAACCGTGTTGTCACAGAAAAGATGGCGCTCCAAGTCGCCGAAATCTTCACCGAGGTGATTGCAGCCCCAGGATATGAACCTGCCGCCATTGAGGTGCTGAGCAAGAAGAAGAATCTTCGAATTCTGCAGCTTGCCGATGGCTACCAGCGTCCAGCGCGCGAGGTTAGACAGGTGTCTGGCGGAGCGTTGATTCAAGACTCGGATGGCTTTGAGAATTTGGATGTCTCTAAGTGGCAGTTGGTTACCGGCGAGCCGGCAAGCGCTGAGCTTTTGGCAGATTTGGAATTTGCCTGGCGAGCATCTAGGGCAGTGAAGTCAAACGCCATTCTTTTGGCAAAAGATCTTGCAGCTGTGGGTATTGGCATGGGTCAGGTGAACCGCCTCGATTCCTGCAGACTTGCGGTGACTCGCGCCGGCGATCGGGTAGTCGGATCGGTTGCGGCTTCAGATGCGTGTTTCCCATTTGCAGATGGCCTGCAGGTGCTAATTGATGCTGGAGTCAAAGCGGTTGTTCAGCCCGGTGGCAGCGTCAGAGATGAAGAAGTGATTGCCGCCGCCAATGCTGCTGGTATCACCATGTACTTCACTGCAGAGCGACACTTCTACCACTAGGTCAGAACTTCGACGAAGCGGAACAACCTTTGGGACTAACCGCTGACTTTTTTCGGTTACTGCTATCCTGAAGGGCTGCCCAAAAGGCGGCGGAAGAGATAAATGCAATCCGAACTGAGTACGTTCAAAACCCTTTGGCGTTTGGTGCCATTTGCCAAAAAAGCCCTACCCAGAATCTTCTTGGGAATGCTGGCCGCCATTGGTGCTCACATGTTTGCGCTGGCAATTCCCCAGTTCCTGCAAAACCTAGTGAACTCTCTAGTTTCCGGAGGTATTGATGCGCTAATCCCAGCGGTCGGTTTGATCCTCGCGATGGGTATTGCAGAGGCGCTCTTTGTGTTGCTCAGGCGCTGGTTGGTGCTGACTCCAGGAACTTATGTCGAAGCCGATATGAGAAATGTTCTCTATGCAAAACTTCAAGATTTGCCGGTTGCCTTCCACGACCGTTGGCCATCTGGACAGCTGTTATCTAGGGCAGTTCGAGACCTAAGCCTCACCAGGCGCTGGCTGAGTTTTGGACTGGTGCTTTTGGTTGCCAATTTGCTGACCCTGTTTGTGGGCATGGCAATTCTTTTCAGTTTCAACTTCTGGCTCGGGCTTATCTTTCTGGTGGTGTCGATCCCAATCATCGTTATCGGCTTCCGCTTTGAGAAAACCTATGGCGAGGTAGCTCGGCTCTCTCAAGATCAATCGGGCGACTTAGCAACCAGAGTCGAGCAGGCAGTTCACGGAGTCAGGGTCCTCAAAGCTTTTGGCCGCGGAGGCTTTGCAGCCGACCAGTTCTCAGTTGATGCCAAACAGCTCTTCGGCACTGAAATCAGAAAAGCAAAAGCTGTAGCAAACATCTGGCTCTACCTGATTCTGCTGCCAGAACTTGCTCTTGGTCTATCACTACTCGCCGGTGTGCTTTTGGTGGCGGATGGTCAAATCACCGTGGGAACCCTGGTTGCTTTTGTCGCAACCGCGATGGTGCTCAGGTGGCCAACTGAGTCGCTTGGTTTCCTCTTGGGCATGACTCTTGAGGCAAAATCCGCAGTTACCCGATTCTTTGAGGTGATTGACGAACCTGATTTGATTGCCGATCCAGTAAATCCAAAGACGATTCAAGAGCCGAAGGGGCTACTGGAATTCAAAAACGTCAGTTTCCGCTATCCGGACACTACACCCGACCAACCAGATCTGATTTCTAACTTGAACCTCAGGCTAGAACCCGGCCAGTCCGTTGCCCTGATTGGGCTAACCGGTTGCGGCAAGACCACGTTGACAGCGCTGAGCACCCGGTTGTATGAGGTAACCGGCGGTTCGGTGGAAATTGATGGGGTTGATATCCGAGATATGACCAGGGCTGAACTTCGAACCCTGATTGCCATGGCGTTTGAAGATGCCACGCTGTTTTCTTCTTCGGTGCGGGACAACGTCCTACTCGGAAATCCAACCCAGAGCGAAGAGGACCTAAAGCAGGCCTTGGAGATTGCTCAGGCTCAGTTCGTCTATGACCTACCCGAGGGCTTAGACACCAAGATTGGCGAGGAGGGGCTTTCACTCTCCGGTGGTCAGCGCCAGCGTTTGGCACTGGCCAGGGCAGTTGCGGCCAAACCCAGAATCTTGGTGCTGGATGACCCACTCTCGGCGCTCGACGTTGATACCGAGGCCATGGTCGAGGATGCACTGCGTCATGTGTTGACCACGACCACAGCTTTGATTGTGGCCCACCGGCCATCAACCGTGATGCTGGCCGACAAGGTTGCCCTCATGCACGAGGGCAAGGTGGTGGCCTTTGGCACCCACCAGGAGCTGATCAAGAATTCCGAACACTACCGATTTGTAATCAGCTCGCTTGACGCAGCAGAGAAGGCTAGGGAGGTGAACCTATGAGCATGCACGGCACCAATGATGAGGAGAAAACCGACCTCACCAAAGATGAATCGCGTTTCGTGAGAGCCCGATCGCGCGCACTGCTTGGTTCGCTTTTGCTACCGATTCGCAGCCGAGTAATTGCGGCAATCTTCCTGGTGGTCATCTCCACCGCATTGCGAGTGGCTGGGCCCGCGATTATCGCCTTTGGAATTGATACGGCACTACCGAAGGCATTGGTCGGAGACTACACACCACTTTCGCTGACGGTATTTGTATATCTCTCCGCGGCTGCACTAACCGCGACCCTGACCTACTTCTTCTTGATGGTGACTGCTCGCGCGTCCCAGGCCATGCTGTTTGATTTGCGCAATCGAGTATTCGTTCACACCCAAAAACTCTCGGTCGAGTTCCATGAGCGCTACACGGCAGGGCGAGTTATTGCTCGCCAAACCTCGGACCTTGAGTCAATTGGTGAGTTGCTTTCCGGTGGCCTCAGCGAGCTTGTCGTTGGTGGCATGTTCATGCTCTTCACCGCGGGAGCGCTTTTCCTACTCGACCCTGAGAGCTTCTATGTCTTGGTTATCGCCCTGCTACCGTTGGCGATTTTGACTCGCTGGTTCCAACTCGGCACCAATAAGGGTTACCGAATGCAGCGCGTGGCGTCTTCGAGGTTGATCCAGTACTTCGTTGAGACCATGACTGGGATTCGTGCCGTGAAGGCATTCCGCAAGGAGAAGTCCAACGAGCAGCACTTTGGTGGCTTGGTTGAGGACTATCGCGGTCATAACGCCAGACTGATTCAGCTTTTCGGAATCTACGACCCGGGCTTGATCTTCATCGGCAATGTAACAGTGGCTGCCATCTTGCTCTTCGGTGGTTTCCGAGTGCTCGAGGGATCTTTGGGCATTGGTGTGCTGACCGCGGCAATTCTCTACTCCAGAAGGTTCTTTGACCCGATGGAAGAAATTGCCATGTTCTACAACTCCTATCAATCGGCAGCCTCTGCCCTGGAGAAGATTTCTGGTGTGCTTCAGGAAGAACCAACTGTTCCCGAGCCTGAGAATCCAGTGGAGCTCAAGGATGTAAAGGGTGAGATTCGCTTCACCGGTGTCGAATTCAGCTACGCAACCGGCTCCAAAGTGCTGCAGCCATTCAGCCTGACAATTCCTGCCGGCCAAACCGTTGCCTTGGTCGGCACCACCGGTGCTGGCAAGTCGACCCTGGCCAAGCTAATTTCGCGCTTTTACGACCCCACAAAAGGAACCGTAAGCCTGGATGGTGTTGACCTTCGCGACATTTCCAACGCCGACCTACGCCACGAAATCGTCATGGTCACTCAGGAGGCTTACCTGTTCTCCGGTTCAGTCGCCGAGAATATTCAGCTTGGTAGACCCGATGCCTCAATCGATGAGGTTATGGCAGCAGCTAAGGCGGTTGGTGCTCACGATTTCATCATGTCGCTTCCCGATGGATATGACACCGATGTGAATAAGCGCGGTGGTCGAGTTTCCTCAGGGCAGCGCCAGTTGATTTCTTTTGCCAGAGCCTTTTTGGCAAACCCATCAGTTTTGATTTTGGATGAAGCCACCAGCTCCTTGGATATTCCTTCCGAGCGCTTGGTTCAACAGGGACTCAAGACCCTGCTGCACAACCGCACGGCAGTGATTATTGCCCACCGACTCTCCACCGTTTCTATCGCTCAGCGCGTGCTGGTTATGGAGCACGGTGTGGTGATTGAGGATGGCAGCCCAGAGCAGCTGGCTGGATCTGGCGGTAAGTTCGCGGCCCTGTACAAGGCCTGGCGGGATTCGCTGGTTTAGCGCTTGATCAAAGCGATTGCCTGGTTGGCAATCAAATCGATCTTCAGCACTCCGCCTGAAATCTCAACTTCGTTGCCGGTGATCAAATCCACATACTTGCCATCGGCGAGGTTGGTTGAAATCTCAACGGCAGTCAAATCTGCTGTCGTGACATTCACCGCGAACAGGCCAACATCACCTCGCTCAAAGCTCAAGACCGAGTCGGTTGCCTGCGGGTTTACTACCGGCTGACCCGAGGTCTTGGCGCGGAACTCGATCATCGAATTGACCGATTTCATGCGGTGCTGGCAAAGCCAAGTTCCCGCCTCGTGATTGGTTAGGTAGATCAGGCTGGATTCGGCACACTTAGCATCCAGCACGCGGCCATTCTCATCCTTTGGTGCCCAGTCATAGCTGTCGAAGGCATAGGAGCTGTAGAGCATGGGCTGACCGTAATCCAGTGCCAGCATCATCGCAGTAGCCGCCTCAAATTGCGCTGGCTGGCTGTAATTCAGGGCCTGACTATTGCGCTCGGTGTCGTGGTTGGTGACCATCACAACGGTCTGGTTTGAAGGCGTAATCCAAGGCGATTCGGTAGAGGTGTCTGGCATAAATGCGACTTGCTGGCTAAAGATTGACGCAAGT
Source organism: uncultured Aquiluna sp. (assembly GCA_964653615.1). Lineage (GTDB taxonomy): Bacteria > Actinomycetota > Actinomycetes > Actinomycetales > Microbacteriaceae > Aquiluna. Next base: position 1,944 of record CAZZHB010000048.1, on the reverse strand, counting down.
TGGTAGGCCAAGTCAAAGCCAAAAATGTCTCCGATGCCTAGGTAATCAACTGGCTCGGCACCGGGGGTGCCGGGCACAACCTCTTGGATGTATTTGATTTCAGCTGGAAGTTTTGACTTGATGCTCATAAGGTCTGCGATAGCTATGTGTTTCGCGGCATCAATGCGGAATCCGGTGACGCCGAGATCCACTAGATCTTGTAGGTAGCCGACGATTTTTGCCTGAACGGTTTCGTCGTCGGTACGAAGGTCGGCGAGGTTCAGTAGTTCACATTCTTGAACCTGAGTGATGCTTGCCCAATCTGCAATCTGGCCATCGAGTGTCTCTTCGCAGGCATGGAAGTCACTGCGAGTGTAGAGATCACCATATTCGTACTTGGCATAAGGGGTGCCGGCAGTTCCAGCACCCTCACTGCTACCAGTCATGTGATTGATTACCGCATCAACATAAATCTCGACGCCCTGGTCCGCACAGGTCTTGACCATCGACTCAAATTCGCTTCGGTTTCCCAATTGTGATTCGATTTGGTAGCTAACTGGCTGATAACCAACCCACCACTCACCGCCAGGGACATGCTCCTGCGGGGGAGAGACTAAAGCCCAGTCGATACCAACATCACCTAGGTATTCGCACTCCTGTGCGATGGAGTTGAAGTTCCACATAAACAGCTGGACTCCGACCTGGTCTTCAAATCGCTCTGAGCCTGCATTTGCGGTGCAACCGGTCAGGGCGAAGACGCTTAGAACGGCCACGGTAAGTTGCTTGAAAGTCAATCGCATGATGCCATGCTAACCGATAGGCTTTACCAGGCTAATTCGCGCACCAGGCGCAGGTTTATCAGGAGAAAAATTGAGCAAAATTAAGGTGATTGGCAAGGTTGTCGAACTAGACGGCGACGAGATGACTCGCATCATCTGGCAAGACATCAAGGACCACCTAATCCTTCCGTTCCTAGACGTTGATCTTGAGTACTACGACCTTTCGGTCGAGAACCGCGACGCAACCGATGACCAGGTGACCATCGATGCCGCTCACGCTATCCGTAAGCACGGAGTTGGTGTGAAGTGCGCAACCATCACCCCTGATGAGGCGCGTGTCACCGAGTTCAAGCTCAAGAAGATGTGGAAGAGCCCAAACGGCACCATCCGCAACATTTTGGACGGTGTGGTCTTCCGCGAGCCAATCATCATCTCTAACGTTCCAAGACTGGTTCCGGGCTGGACCAAGCCGATTATCATCGGCCGTCACGCTCACGGTGACCAGTACAAGGCAACCGACTTTAAGGTTCCGGGCAAGGGACGAGTTACCATCACCTGGACCCCAGCTGATGGCGGCGAACCTCAGACCATGACCGTTGCTGACTACCCAGAAAACGGTGGTGTGGCAATGGGTATGTACAACTACATGGACTCGATCCGTGACTTCGCACGCGCATCGTTCAACTACGGACTTTCCCGCAACTACCCGGTCTACCTTTCGACCAAGAACACCATCCTTAAGGCCTATGACGGTGCTTTCAAGGATGCCTTCGAAGAGGTATTCCAGGCTGAGTACGCAGACAAGTTTGCGGCTGCCGGCATCACCTACGAGCACCGCCTAATCGACGACATGGTTGCGGCAGCTTTGAAGTGGGAGGGTGGCTACGTCTGGGCATGTAAGAACTACGACGGTGACGTCCAGTCCGACACCGTTGCTCAGGGATTCGGTTCTTTGGGTCTAATGACCTCGGTGCTAACCACCCCAGATGGACAGACCGCTTTGGCTGAGGCAGCTCACGGTACCGTGACTCGTCACTATCGCCAGTGGCAGAAGGGTGAGAAGACGTCGACCAACCCAATCGCGTCGATCTTCGCCTGGGCCAGAGGTCGTATGCACCGCGCCAAGCTAGATGGCAGCCCAGAGGTTCATGCATTCGCTGAAACCCTTGAGGATGTCATCATCAAG
>CAZZHB010000047.1:0-9874 GCA_964653615.1 uncultured Aquiluna sp. | reverse complement strand
GCTAATCGCATCCGCAAACGATCTATCGAGAAAGTTTGGTCACCATGGCTGAAGATGCAAAGTGGCCCAGGGCGCAATCGCTAATCTCTAACGCAGCCTCTGCAATTGGCCTCATCGATGTGCCGGCTTCCAAGACTTCGATCTCCGAGACCAACGCACATCTGACCCCAGCAGCAGTCCGCGAAGCACTGCTTCGATACAGCACCTATAGCTACTCAACTGGACACGATCTTTCGACTCTTAGTATTCAAGACCTCGGCGCAATCGAGAACCCGGATAGCAACGAAGCACAAACCACCGCTGTAATCAAAGACGCAGCCAAAGACCTAATAATTGCCCTCGGCGGAGACAACTCGATTACCTACGCAGTAGGGCTCGGCGTATTTGGCGCTGAACTGGCAACTGCGGGCCTTATTACCCTCGATGCTCACCACGACCTAAGAGATGGAATCTCAAATGGTTCGCCAGTGCGAAGACTGATCGAGGCAGGGCTTGATCCAAAGCGAATCGTGCAGATTGGCATTAACGACTTCTCCAATTCGGCTCAGTATGCCCAACTAGCAAGCGACCTAGGAATCACGGTTATCTCTCGTGAGATGGTTGCCGAAATTGGAATCAAGGAAGCCTGCAACATTGCGCTGAATGTCGCGGGCAGTGCTGCGGGTCCCATTCATGTGGACCTGGACGTCGATGTCTGTGATCGCAGTGTGGTACCGGCCTGCCCGGCTGCCGCTCCCGGTGGACTATCTGCCTTTGAGCTGCGTCAGGCAACCAGAATCATTGCGAGTCACGAACTGGTTCGAGGAATCGACATCACCGAAATTGATGCTTCTAAAGATTCAGCGGACCACAGGACAATTCGCCTTGGGGCGCTGCTGATTCTTGAAGCGCTGTCGGGTTACTCAACGAGAGCCTAAGCTTCGCGACCGCATAGTAGGCAGGTTGGGTTACCGGCCAAGCCATTTCCACAGTTGTAGCAAGTTGCGCCCTGCTCAAAGCCTTCTCCATAGGTAAGACCCTCAAGCAAAACACGCTTCTTTGGAGATGCCGTTGCCGAGGCGGGCTGTGCATCTCTGACTTCATCCGTCCAGTCCAAACCGTCAAACCGGCGCTGTCTGGAGGCATCCAATGGATCTGGATACCAGCCTGGCTCATCGCCGGAACGGTTGAGCTTGCCAAGAGTCTTTGGCTTACGTGGAGGCGGGGTGACAATTACGGGTTCAGGCGTTGCCACCGGAGCAACGGCGGCCAGCTGAACTTCAGCAGCCACCTCGTCAAAGTTGAAACCACATTTCGAGCAGAAGCGGGCTAAGCGCTCAGTGCCACACTTGGGGCAAAATTTAACCTGACTCATCAGTTTCCTTCCGGGCTAGTGGTGGAGGACTCGGTTGCAGTACCACCCTCAACAGGAGGTTCTTCGGCTGGTAAGGCCAAGCGAAGATTGGCAGGACCCACAATTCGCAATTCAGTGCCGGCAACCAACGCTTCGAAATTCACCTCAGGGTTTGCCTCGATCAACTGTTGCGCCAAATCGGCGGAACCGAAGAAGTTCTTTGCGATTGATTCGGCAGTATCACCCTCGGCAGCGGTGTAGAGCAGGATTAGTTGACCATTTTGGAAACCTAGCTGAGCTTGGGTGTCAAAAAACTCTTGGCTTAGTGCTTGGTATCCCTGCTCTAATTCGGCGTATTGGGCAGTCAAATCTGGAGGTGTCTGAGACAGTGAGACCGCCGCGCCGATACCGACTCCGAGAGCTAGTGACGCTGCTGATGAAAGTAACAACGCGGTTTGGCTTGGGCGTCGCTTCGTTGCCACGGGTCCCGAACTGTCCTTTTTTTGCTTAGGTCCCGTTGCGGTGACATCCGCAGCAATCAGCTTGACCTCAGAACCGGCGGTTTCGAACCAAGCAAGTGTTCCATCTACGGGGTCTACTACGAGCGCAACGTGACCTGTTTTCGTGAAGAACTCGGTGTGAGTTAGCTGGTCATAGTCCGAAAGGAAGATTCCGAAACTTGGGTGAGTGTGGTACCAGCCGACAATTTGTTGTCCTGGAAACTTCTCTTCGCCCTCCTTCAATATCGCATCCCAAACGTCATGCGTGAAGGTCAGGGTGACTAGCTGCTTGCTTGCCTTAAGCGCAGGCACAAAGCCATTGATCTGAGTTGTGGTTGAGGTGATTTTGCCGAAAAGCATTCCGCCCACCTCATACTCCAGGGTGCTGTAGCAGTGCTTTTCGATCTGGGTGAGCAAATCCGGATCAAATTTGTACCTTTTGGGCAGTGCCGTTTTAGCCATTATTTTCTTCCTTCGATTGCAAAGTGATAGCGCTCGGTTTGAGTTCTAATTGTCACCAGTTCGCACCAGGCAGCGCCTAGGTCAGCAAAGTTTTGATTTACTACCGGGTGGTTGGGCTCAATAGATCCAGCCATAGTTCCCGGGTAATCACTGCCACACTCGCAGCGGCCACGACCGAGCGGAACAGCCGACCGGAAGGAAGTGAAGCTCTCTCCGGACCCGCACTTATTGCAGGGGGATAGCTCGATCAGCTCTTCTTCGAAGTCGACTGCGACCACCTCGGAGATATCGAAATTCGCGAGTAGCTCCGAGAGGTTTTTCGCGTCCGTTGCCTTGATGGCCTCATAGCGATCGTGAGCCATGCAGTATTCGTCTTCTTGGTAGCGAGAGATGTAGGCATCCATCACATCGCCGGTAAACATCCAAGCCTTGCCCACCAGAGATAATGCAGCGTGGTGGCCAACCAGATATTTCACGGCCTCTTGAACCTCGACCGCAGCAATGATCGATGCTGTTGACACATTGGTGGGGGTCTTGCCTTCCAGCAAATCAGCAGGGCTGAGCAGGGCACATGACTTGCGATGACTCATCTGGCGGTAGTCCGCGTCAGTTAGGGTGCAGGCATAGCACGGCCCTTCGGGAGCAAACATTCTCGCCAGACCTCGAAGTCCCTCGATGGCACCGTCAATCCAGTGCAGTCCGAGTTTCCGACATGCCTGATTCACCCAAGCCCTGGCCTCACGGTTGTCCAGTGCGCCAATAACCAGGTCAAAATTTCTCAGGTAACCCGTTCCGAGTCTTTGAATTGGAAGCCTGTGCGCGACTACAGTCACTTCGTCGTACAGTTCCTGGGCTCGCTTGGCGAGCACTTCGGCTTTGTACTGCCCAACATCGCTTGGCCTAAAGAACACGCAGCGCGCGAGGTTAGAGTTTTCAATGGTGTCCATATCGCAAACTTCAACATGGCCAACTCCGACCAGGACCAAGTTCTTTACGACCTCATTGCCCAAGGCTCCGGCTCCAACTACCAAGACCTTGGCGTTCGCCAATGCCGACTGATCCCACCATGTGATTAATTCATGCCGATGGAATCTGGAGTTGTGGTCCGGAAGCTCCAAAGCCGTCAATTCTTATCCCGCGGTGATTTCTGGAATTAGACGCATGACATCGCCGGCCTGCACTCCACTCTGAGCCAAAGTTGACTCATCGCGAAGCTGAGACTGCGACTGCATGTGGTGGAATCGGTATGACATTGGTTGACCGGCTGGATCAGTGAGCGGAAGGCCAAGAGCCTCAACCACGGCAGCGATCACTTTAATAACTGGGAAGTCAACTGGTAGCTCGACTTCGTCTCTGCGGCTTCCAGTTGCGTCAGTGATTGTTACAAGAATTGTTGACATATTTATCCTCTGTAGATTCCCTGGTGTTTGACTTCTTTGGCACGCTCTCTAAAGCGCAGCACTGTTGATCCAAGAACGATTACGGCTCCCTCTCTCAAATCCTGCTGGTCGACAATTTGGTCATTTACCTGAATGCCTTGACCCGGAGTGGTGGAGATGATCTTGAATGTTCCACCGGTTCTTCGAAGCACTGCTGCAATTGGAGGAATCGCGGTGTCCTTGATCAAGGTGATGTGTGCAGATGGTGAAGCACCAATCTGGACCTCGTTTTGGTAGATGATGAACTGCTTCCCGGCCATACCGCCGCTCACAATCTCAAGCCAGCTCGACTTAACCGCTTGCTCCAATAGCGAAACAGTAAGTCCCACTGCGGCGCCGGTAATTACGAAGCCAACCAGCTGGGCTAGCACTTCTCCCTCGAAGAAGTCGAATAGGAATCCTCCGATAAAACCGCCCACTAGACCGCCACCGGCTGTGATGCCGATGCGCTTGATTGACTTGCTAGCACTTCCAACCGCTGCACCGGCGGCGGCACCAACAAGGCTCCAAGCCAGACCACGGTTGAGGTGATTGCGGCTTTGAAACTCCTCGAAAAACGCGTCTGCGTCCCAGACAGGATCAAGTCCAGCCGCAGTCAATGAGTTCCAAGTTGATTCAACCAGCGCGATGTAAATGCTGCTGGCAAGGAATCCAAAGACCAGGGCCAGGCCGATAGCCGCAGGGCCCGCAATTGCAATTGAAAGACCGAACTTTGGAAGGCTTCTGGTGAGGGCCGAGTCTCCCGATACCAGAGCGATCGCGATTGCGAGAGTCATTGTGAAAGAGAAGACGATATTCGAAGTCGTGCTGTCATCGAATGCTGGCATAAGCCGAGTAAACAGCAGGGCCAACAGACCACCGACCACTCCAGCAGCAGTCAGCACCAAAATGGTGACGATGCCATCGTTGCTCTTGGTGTTTACGTCTCCAATTTCTCGAACTAGCGGAATCGCCTTGGCCTTCTGCATGTGGTCAACGATTTGAGCATTGTTGCCAGACTGAATATCACTTGCGGTAATGACGATGCGCTTTTTTTCCTCTGCCATTTAATCTCCCTGGGTAGCGATTCTCACCGCAGGTAGCACGGTGCTTGAGGCCAAAGAAACACTTCCAGCTAACGGCAGTGCTTCACGATTTGCTGCAGCCCAGTTGGCTGCGACGGCGTTTAAGGGGGAAAGAATGTTGTACTTCTGCCACTGCAGCATCTCACCAACTTCAATGATGATGTCAAGTAAGGACTGTGCTGGTGACCAAAAATCAGCGATGCAAATGTAGTCACCAAAGTTTGGGTGAAAAACTGCCGCTCCAGCAACGACTGCTCTTGGCTTGTCTTTCGGGTAGCTCAAAGGAAGTTCAAAATCAACCACCGTGATTGGTGCTTCCACCGGACGGTTCTGAGCATCAAGTCGGAGGGAAGGCACTCGATAGACAACCCGGTAGCGCTCAAAAGGTGCAGGCCCAACCGGCTGAACCTCGATAAACGGGCTGCCATCCAGGCGGTTTCGAATCGATTTGTATTCGTTTTCAAGCCTTAACTGTCGAGGGCTTTTCACTAGCTGTTCCTCTTGACATCAGGAGAGTTTTTGCAAGCGAAGCTGGTGCAACCGCCGTTCTCCATCCAGCACTCATAGTGGTGTGGCACCCGGCACTTGTCGCACTGCGGCCCAGCATTGGAAACGATCGGGCCAGTGCAGTACGGGCACGTAACAATTGTTGGAACAGCCATGAATCCCCCTTTGAGAATCCTATCTTGATAACTTACGTCGCTCAATCACTCCAGGTCAGAGAACCTGAGGTGCAATCCAGTATGGTCTGACACAGTGTCGGGGTGCCTTGAGCGTAAGAAATATTGTCCGTTAGATCCTTTTCTTCCACCCAGGTGTTTGTGCCGATAACCTGACCTCTTGAGTTGACCAAAGGTCCTCCAGAGTTACCGTAATTGATAGCCGCGTCGGTAACTACAAGAGCACCAATCAAGTTAGTCACGTTTCCAAATGTGACATTCCCCCGAAGGATGCCCTCCTCGCTAGCTGAGGAGCTTGGACTGCCAACCGCCATCACCCACTCACCTAAACGTGGCTTACGCCTAGAAGGTTCTAATGCGCCGACGCTAGTTTGTGTTGTCAGCAGAGCTAGATCAGAGCTGTCTGAGTCATAGCCAAATATCTGCGCGGAGTGCTTTTCAAGCTCTTCCCCAATTGAGAAAGAGACCTCGCCATTTGAAATGCAATCCTCGATGACGTGAAAGTTAGTCACAATCTCATATCCGAGCGACTTCGCGCCGGTTAGGTTGTCCTCGAGCTGAATGCCCCAGCCGCTGCCGGAGGAGTCTGCGCAGTAAACAGTTACTGTCGCTGCACGGGTTTTCTCCACCAAGGATTGCAGGTCCGCTGCCTGTTTGTAGAGATCTTGATCTTGATCTGACATCTGCCAAACCAGTCCCGTCACTATCAAACCAGCGAGAATCACTACCCCAGTTGCGCTGAATAGGCGCTGCCTTCGTTTGGACGCAGCTTTTATCTCGCTATCGGCCCGAACAACGCGGATGGTTGGGTCAGTCAAAATGCCGGCTTAGTAGTAATACATGCTGGAGCTAAACAAGGCCGCAAAGAAAATCCAGTAAAAGATCCAGCCGACCATACCTAGCCAGCCCAAGATAATTCCCGCTGTCGCCATTCCAGCTCCACCTTGCCTACCACCAGATCTCTTGATCTCAGAGGATGCGATGTGACCGAAAATCACACCCAAAATCGAGATTCCCAAGAGGGAAAGAATCAATGACGCGATTGCTTTGCCATTTGTCTGCGGCGCGGTGCTGTAGCCAACTTGCGGTGGTACGTAGCTTTGTTGGGGTGCATAGTTAGCCTGATAAGGCTGCGCTTGATATTGCGGAGTGACAGTTACTTGAGGAGCGGCTTCAGCCTGTGGAGCGGCGTTGCTCCCGGACATAGCGGAACCGCATCCGACACAAAAGGCGCTGCCATCAGAGGCGCGACCGCATGAACTGCAAAACATGTTCTTTCCTACTCTCTATTTAGCTGAGCGTCGCAAATTTTGCTGCCCGCCCCTTTGGCCTCAGGTTTAAATAGTTCGACCTTGTCATACAAGGCGGTTTCTGCGTTGTAAATCTTGGTCCACGCAGCATCCCATTTGCTATCACTTTGGGCTCGTGACACCGTCTCGAGATTCTTCCAAGCAGCCCGAAGGTCATTCAGGGCTTCCTGGACTTCGTCGCCGAGAGAATTCAGAGTTGAATTGTCAGTGTTGAGTGGATTGTCCTTACCCAGAGATAGGTAGCCGCTGATTTTCGACTGTAGGTTGTCTGCGCGGCTGGCCCAGGTTGTGTACTGCAGGGTTCGGGTGCCGTCCAGTTGAGCATCCGCTACAAACTCTAGGTAGTTGTCGTAAGCATTCCGGCGAAGGTTTATGCCATATCCAAACTCATCGTTGAAGTCTTCTTTACAGCTAGCCAAATCCCTGGTGTAGAAGGTTCTGAAAGCAGCGAATGTGCCCACCTCAGAGAAATTGTCACCGCCAGTAAGTGTTACCTCTAGGTTGCGATCGGTTGCAGTGATTGTCACAACTCGAGTTTTGTTGATGTTCCAAACGCCCAGCGAACCAAGCTGTGGCATAGCAATAGTGACAACTTCGTCATCCTTTGGGTCTGGAATAACCCTCAACTCTTGAGACTGGAAGCTGCTCCAGGAGCCGGAATAGATTAATTCACCGCTGGCATCCTTGGCAATACGAATGTCCTGACCGTCAATTTGCAAAGTAAGGTCCACGGCCGAGTTTTCATCGGTCGTGTTATCGAAATAAACAACCTGCAGCTCGCCAGACCCTGGGAAAAGCAAAGCTCCCAAAACAACAACCGAGCCCGCAATAATCAACGGCACGCGCTTGGATTTCTTCTCCACCGGTGCAGGCTCGACCTGCTCATTTGAGTCCTGCGGAGTTGGTGACTCTGTCGGAGGTAGGCCTTCAGGTTGCGCATTATCGCTTGCTTGTTCCGCAGGCTTCTTTTTGCTTGGCTTGGGAGTTGGGGCAATAACCTCAGGCTTGGCCTCGACGATCTCTGGAATCACCTCAGCTGCGGTTGGAACCACAGTGGGAATCTCAACAACCGGAGGCAACGAAACTGGTTCTGCAACAGGGACTGTTGGCTGAATAGGCGCAGCCACGGGTTGAGTGGGCTGAGCCCCAAATTTGGTTGGCTTGCCACAGTTGACACAAAATTCACCAACAGCCTTGGTGCCACAATTTCCACAAAATGCCATCGGTTCCCCCTTGTCTTTCAGATTAGCTCAATTGGCTATCCGATAACCGCTTTGCCCACGTTCTCTTTGGTACCCGCTTCATTAGTTTGAATCACCACGGATACATTCATGGTGAGACTCTTGGTGTCGTAAAGGTTCCAGTAGTAGTAATAGTCACTGTAATAGCCGTAGTAGTAGTAATAGCCGACATATAAGTGACCCTTTGCCGTGTAGTCACAGCTGTAATTCTTTCGGACTTTGGTTGCGCTGACCGGTACCGTGCTGAGCTCTTGGCAAGAGTCAAAGCTAAAACTCTTGTTGAATGAACTGAAGTCATACTGGCTCTCTGGGTACTGGGACCAGAGAGAGAAATCAAATTCTCCGAGCTTAGGCAGTTTCGAGCAGCGACTCCGAATACAGTCCTTGACAGCGTTCTTTGCCTTATTTGCTGCCTTGGTGTTGTTGCTCGACTTGATAGTTCTAATGTTCGCCTGCAAATTGAGTGCGGTATATCCACTGCCTGCTTCTAATGTCACTTGAACAGCGGTGTCGTCAAAAAAGCCCAATCCATCGATGTCCGCAGAATAAACGCCTGGTAGCGCATAAAGAGATTCGCCAACCAACCCCGGCTCGTTACTTAGGTCCTCAACGGTAAAGATCTCTGCGGTACCTGGCAGGGTCACCTCCTGCTTGCCCTCTAGGCTGCTGTCAACCAAGATCTGCAACTTTTGTGGCTCAGATGTGACGCTCCATTCGGTTATGAAGAACAAGCCCTTGAAGGCGACAGTGGGCGTCAAGGTAACTTCGTAGGTTGCTGGCCCAAGATCAATACTTGCGTTTGCGAAATCATCTGCAATTTCGGTGATTTCGTAATCGACTGCCGATGTGGCAGCAGTGTCACGGAAATCAATGGTTCTAGCGTCCCCTGGGTTCTGCGCTCCCGGAAAGAGCGACTGATCATCCAGAGCCGCAAAGTCTCCGGCTTCGATGGCTGCCACATAGCGATCCAGCGTCTGGGAGGGGCCGACACCAAAAATCAAATACAGCTGAGCGCCCGCAAGTCCCAGCAGGATTCCTAAGAAAGCGAGCCCTCTAACAATGGTCTTCCGGTTTTCAGCTAGCTTGGCTCGCAACTCAACCATGGGCTGTCGGACAGGGTTGTTAAGGGCGCGGAGAGACTCTGACTCACTGAGTGAAACGCCGCAGGAGATGCAGAAAGATCCATCTCCAAAGATTCCGTTACATACGCCGCAAGTATTCATTCATTCCCCCTGTCATCACCACCAGGTGAAGTTGACTTTTACCTTCTTTGCAAACGACGTAACGTTTTGAACGCCGGTGAGGTCGAACTCGAACTCGTTCAGGTCAAACTGAATAGCGTCTCTTCGAACTCTGATTTCAAAGGTACTGCCGGCTACAAAGTTGATACAACAAGTGGGCGGCTGGCTGGAAATTTGGGCAATGCCCCTGGAGGTCCTGAAGTTTGTAACACCCCTGAAGTTGAAGAATGATCCACTAGCGACTCTAAAAGTGAATACGGACTCAAGCCCCTCTTCTTCATACCTGGCAAATTCGAGTTGCGCATTGACATTGCCGGACAAATCCGTGATCGTAACTCTGGATGACGCTGGCGTTACAAGAGTGCGCTCGTACGAGTTCAGTGAGATATTCTGCGCATCTGAGGCAGTGACTGGAAGCGTTGCGACACTCCACCTTGATGTGTAAACCCTGAGGCGAATAAGCGAGCCCTCCGCCAACATCACGGATTTCACTAGTTTTCCAAGGCCAGATGCACAACCTGCGCCTTGCACTATGTCTGCGTAGTCCACGAACATCCAGTTTCCAGCTTCAAAGCTTTCAATTGCAGCTCGCGCATAGATCGAG
>CAZZHB010000046.1:0-10030 GCA_964653615.1 uncultured Aquiluna sp. | reverse complement strand
CTATTCCAGTTGCGTTATCTGGAACCGACGTAATCGGCCAGGCAAAGACCGGTACCGGCAAGACTTTGGGCTTCGGCCTTCCTCTGCTGCAATCACTTGGCAAGGATCCCGAGCACGGAGTTCAGGCCCTAGTTGTCGTTCCAACCCGAGAGTTAGCAGTTCAGGTTGCCGAGGACCTAGAGCTGGCAGCTTCAAATCGCTCAACTCAGATTGCTGCCATCTATGGTGGTAAGGCCTACGAAGGTCAAATCGCACAGATCAAAGCTGGTGCTCAGGTGGTCGTTGGAACTCCGGGTCGCCTGATTGACCTTGCAAAGCAGAAGCTACTGGACCTGGGCAAAATCAAGTTCATGGTCCTAGACGAGGCCGATGAGATGTTGGACCTTGGATTCCTGCCAGATGTCGAGAAGCTTTTCAGCTTCACACCAGCGGGACGCCAGACCATGCTGTTCTCAGCAACCATGCCGGCAGCAATCTTGAACCTTGCCAGAAGATACCAAAACCGCCCGATCCACATTCGCGTTCAGGATCCGGACGAGGGCAAGACCAAGGCAGATATCAAACAGTTCATCTACCGCGCACACTCGCTGGATAAGGATGAAGTGGTCGGTCGCATCTTGCAGGCTGACGGTCGCGGCAAGACGGTCATTTTCGTCCGAACCAAACGCACCAGTGCCAAGCTAACCGAGGAGCTAATCGACCGCGGTTTCAATGCCACACCACTGCACGGTGACATGAGCCAGGAGGCACGCGAGCGCTCGATGGCAAACTTCCGTTCCGGCAAAAAGGAAATCTTGGTAGCTACCGAGGTTGCTGCCCGAGGCATTGACGTTGACGACGTTACTCACGTGATCAACTACTCGGTTCCAGAGGACGAGAAGGCTTACCTGCACCGCATCGGTAGAACCGGCCGTGCCGGAAAACTAGGCGTGGCCGTGACATTTGTGGACTGGGACGACATGGCTCGTTGGGTCCACATCAATCGTGAGTTGGAACTAAACATTCCAGAGCCGATGGAAACCTATTCCAACTCTCCTCACCTGTTTGAAGAGCTGGGAATTCCTGCCGGCACCAAGGGTCGCATCGCGCGTTCCACCAAAGAACCAGCAAAGCAAAGTCAGCCCAAGCCTGCCCAGGCAAAGGCTTCAGAGGCCGCCAAGCCCGCGCAAAAGCGCAATCGCAACCGTAAGCGCAACTACGCTAACGGTTCAAAACCTGAAGCCTGATCGATAATTCGCTCAAGCATCTTTTGGTCGGTGGAGTTTTCACCAAGCAGGTTGTCCTTGCCGCCAACGCCGTGATAGTCCGACGAACCCGTGACAATTAGGTTGTGTTTGAGGGCGAGATCCCTTAGCCAACTCTTGGCCAAACTTGGAACTGCTCGGTGATCCACCTCTAAGCCTTGCAGCCCTGCTTCAATCAGAGTCTCAAAGTGTGCCCTAGGAAGATCCTCGCGCTTTGCCCCGGGTGGGAAATCGATTAGTGGATGGGCCATCACGCTAACTCCCCCAGCCTGACGAATCAACTGAATTGCCTCAATGGTGTCAAGCGATTTCTCTGAGACGTAATAGGGCGAGCTTCGATGCAGAATCGAGGTGAACGCATCTGAGCGGGTTGGCACGATCCCGAGTTCCACTAGAGCGTCCGCTATAGCGGGCCTGCCGATTGTTGAACCTTGTGGTAACTGCCTCAACACCAATTCGAAATCGATTGGATAGTCCTTGGACAGCCGAGAAACCATCTCCTTCGCCCGAGTCACTCTGGATTCTTTTGTGCGATTCAACGCACCAATCAGCTCCGGATTGTTGGGGTCCGGCAGGTACGCAAGCATGTGGACGCTCACACCGTGGCCTGATGGTGTGAGGGCCCTGGTGGAAACTTCGATACCGGGAATTAGGCCGATTCCAAAATTCTGGGCAGCCCTGATGGCCTCATCCCAGCCGGAAACGGTGTCATGATCAGTGATGGCAAGAACCTGCACACCCGCCATTACAGCGTTCTCAATCAACTCAGTTGGAGTATCTTTGCCGTCCGAATGATTTGTGTGTGCATGAAGGTCGATCACAGGTAGAGAATAGTGGCATGGGAAAAAAGTCAAAGCCGACCAATCGTTCACGCACGCCACAGTCTGCAACCTTCTTGAAGTACATTGCCTCGAACTGGGACGACGCCAAGGTCTCCAGTGCAACCCGATGGCCGGTGGCCGATTTTGCTGAAAAGCGCCGCGAGCGGCTCGCAAAGCAGTTCAAGGGCAAGGTCTTGGTAATCGAGTCGGGCGAACCGAAGGTGCGCTCGAATGACACCGAATATCGCTACCGCCCATTCTCTGGTTTTGCTCACCTAACCGGCTGGGGCTCTGCCACTGTGCCAGGTTCGGTTCTAGTTATCGATGCCCGAAAGTCCAAGGTTCGCTCCACTTTGTACCTGATGCCCACCGCCGACAAGAACTCTGATGAGTTCTTTGCCAACCCGATGATTGGTGAGTTTTGGGTGGGAGCCAGACCCTCACTGAGTGACGTGTCCACTCAGCTCGGCATCGAGACCGCGGATTTGGCGAAGCTTGAGAAGCACTTGGCAAAGTTTGAGAAAGTCATCACCACCAAGAATGCAAAGTTGGTCGAAGCACTATCGACCATGCGATTTGTGAAAGACGCATACGAGATTGATCAGATGCGCGAGGCCGTGAATGTGACGATTCGTGGTTTCGGAGATGTCGCCAGGTCACTCCCAATTGCAAAGCGCCACTCTCGTGGTGAACGAATCGTGGAGACGGCCTTTTTCTCGAGGGCTCGTCTTGAGGGCTATGACCTGGGCTATGAGACCATTGCTGCCTCCGGAGCTCACGCCTGCACCCTGCACTGGACCCGCAATGATGGTGAGGTAAAAGAGTCAGACCTGATATTGGTCGACGCTGGAGTCGAGCTTGATTCGCTCTACACCGCAGATGTCACTAGAACCATTCCAGTGAGCGGGAAGTTTACCGCTGAGCAAAAGAAGATTTATGACGCGGTTCTAGCTGCAGCCGATGCAGCTTTCGCGATTGCCAAACCGGGCATCAAGTTCCGAGACATCCACAACGCGGCGATCGAAGTAATCGCCCAGAAGGTTTCGGAGTTTGGATTCCTGCCGGTCTCCCTAGAGGAGAGCCTCAAGCCTGAGAATCAGCACCACCGTCGCTACATGGTGCACGGCACCAGCCACCACCTAGGCATGGATGTCCACGACTGCGCGCAGGCTAGACGTGAGATGTATCAGGATGGAATTTTGGAACCCGGTATGGTCTTCACCATCGAACCTGGCCTGTATTTCCACGCCAACGACCTGACGGTTCCCGAGGCATTCCGAGGCATTGGTGTCAGGATCGAGGACGACGTTCTAGTGACTGAGACCGGGGTCGAGAATCTTTCGGCAGCGCTGCCAAGAACCACTGAAGAGATTGAGGCTTGGTATGCGCAACAGCTACTCGGAGCGGCCGGCTAGTCCCAGAATCTTCAATGCGCCAAGAGCATCCTCGTCAGGAACGATGACTTCGTAGCGAGTTGCGATAGGCATTTGCGATGACAAGAATGAGCGCTTGTTCTTGGTCAAGGTGAAGCGGATGATTTGAAACATCATCCCCAGGCCGGCTGCCACGAATAGCACTGAGAAAAACTGCTGCGGTAGATAACTAACCCCACCTTCCGGGGTTACTTCCATTCCAGCACCGATCAACAGGGCAAAGATCAGGCCCATCCAAAAACCCGTCAGAGCGCCCGAGAGGGCAACTCGTCCATAACCTAAACGGCCGCGCACGCGCTCAACCAATACCGGGTCGTGACCGATGATGCTGATCTTGTTTGGTGAAAAATCTCCCGCAACTAGACGCTCAACCAGGTTGGTGGCGTCCTGGTAATTCGGGAACTCGCCCAGCGAATGCCCCTTGGGGACAGCAGGCGCAGTTCGGCGAGGCTTTGGGCTTGATTTAGCATCAGTCATAGATGCATTTTGCCAGAAGTTTGCTTTTGCAGAATAAGGTTATCTCTGTGAGCACAACGAGAGTTTTCGTCGCCAGACTGGCTGGCTGTGGCGTTTTTGACCCGCTCGGTGACCGAGTTGGAAAAGTCATTGACGTTCTAATGGCGTACCGGAAAACTTTGCCACCTCGAGCCACCGGCTTCATTATCGAAATTTCGGGCCGCAGAAGAGTGTTTCTGCCAGTCACCCGCGTCACAGCAATCGCGCCCGGACAGTTGATGACTAACGGTTTTATTGATCTCAGACGCTTCTCGCAGCGCGGTCAGGAAGTACGGGCAATTGCTGAGATTTTGGGTCGCAAGGTAACGCTTTTGGATGGCAGCGGCGAGGCCACCATCGAAGATTTTGCCATTGAGAAGAACAAGCGTGGCGATTGGGAACTGAGCGAGCTATTTGTTCGCAAGCCGAAGAACACCGCGCTGCCATTTGCCAAGGGACCAACCGAGTTTGTGGCTTGGACTGATGTTCAGGAGAACCAGCAAGACCCTGCAGAGCAAGATGCCCAGCAGCTGCTATCCACAGTTGCAGACCTGCGTCCAGCTGACCTTGCAACCGCGGTTTTGGAGTTGCCTGAGGATCGCATGATTGCTTTGGCCGAGGAACTGGATGACGAACGTCTTGCCGATCTTCTCGAGGAGCTTCCTGAGGAAGAGCAGCTCGAGATCATCAACGAACTTGAGGACGAGCGCGCTGCAGAAGTCTTGGATCTGATGGGTCCAGACGATGCTGCAGACCTAATGCAAAACCTTTCAAAAGAGAGAACAGAAACCCTCTTGGACCTTATGGACCAAGAGGAAGCCGATGACATTCGTGAACTTTTGAAGTATGAACCGTATACCGCTGGTGGAATGATGACCCCGGAGCCAATCATTTGCGCCTCAGACACCACGGTGGCCGAAGCCATGGCACTTATTCGCCGCAAGGAAGTTGAGCCGGTCTTGGCGGCGCAGGTGTTTGTGACTTTGCCTCCCTATGAAACCCCAACCGGTAAGTACCTGGGTGTGGTTCACTTCCAGAAACTGCTGCGCTATCCCCCACATGAACGCCTAGCGGCAATCCTGGATTCCGAGCAGGAACCGATTAAGCCAGACACCTCGATCTCGCAGATTCACCGAGACCTGGCGACTTATGACTTGGTTGCGCTGCCAGTGGTTGATGAGAACCATCACATGCTCGGCGTAGTGACTGTTGATGACGTGCTAGACCACCTATTGCCCGACGACTGGAGAAGTGAGGACTGATTATGGCTAGAAACCAATCCCCGCTCGAGACTCCAAAAACCAGGCAGATTTTTAGGGCTCCGAGCCTGAATCAAGAAGCCGTTGGTCGCATCTCAGAGCGCTTTGCCCGCGCGATGGGAACCGGTGCCTTCCTTATCACAATGACCATCATCGTGCTGGTATGGATTAGCTGGAACACATTGGCGCCGGTGAGCGCACAGTATGACCCCAGAGCACTGAATTTCACGCTGCTGACCTTGATTCTTTCTCTTCAGGCTTCCTATGCGGCACCGCTGATTCTGCTGGCTCAGAATCGTCAGGACGATCGCGACCGGGTCAAGTTTGAACAAGACCGCCAGCGAGCTGAGCGCAACCTAGCCGACACCGAGTATCTGGCTCGTGAGGTGGCGGCGCTGAAATTGGCACTGGACGAAGTCGCCACCAAGGACTTTGTGAAGGACGAACTGCGTGAGGTTGTTCGTGAGCTGCTGACTGAGCTTCAGAGCAATCCAAAAAAGAGCAAATGAGCAAAGCACTCTCCGCTTTGAAGCGGGTCATAGATCCCGAACTCAGAGCCCCGATTACCGAATTGGGAATGGTTGACGTAGTCGCTGAATCCGACACAACTGCCAATGTCACCATCAAGCTAACAATTGCCGGCTGCCCCGCCGCCCAGAAGATTGAGCGTGATGTTCGCGAAGTGCTAAAAGAGAGCTTCGAGAGCTTTGAACTGACGATGTCTGTGATGACTCAAGAAGAGCGAGATGTGCTCAAAGCCAAGCTGCGCGGCGATGCCCCGGTGCGATTCAACCCGTTTGCGCAAGACGACAACTTCACCAAGGTGATTTTTGTCGGAAGTGGCAAAGGTGGCGTGGGAAAGAGCACTCTGACCGCAAACCTCGCTGTTGCACTTTCCGAATTAGGTCACAAAGTTGGGCTAATCGATGCCGACATATTCGGCTATTCCATCCCAGGTCAACTCGGCATTAGCGAAAGCCCGACTCAGCTGGATGACCTAATGCTGCCTCCGATCGCATTTGGCGTCAAGGTGATGTCGATTGGCTTTTTCGTAACTAACAATCAGCCAGTGGGCTGGCGAGGTCCAATGCTGCACCGAGCCATTGAGCAGTTTCTAACCAACGTTTATTGGGGCGACTTGGACTACCTGTTGGTAGATCTGCCACCCGGCACCGGAGATGTGGCGATCAGCCTGGGTCAATTACTGACTAAGGCCAAGTCGGTGGTCATCACAACGCCTCAGTCAGCCGCCGCAACGGTTGCAGAACGTAGCGGGGCAATTGGACTTCAGACTGGCCAAGAGATTCTTGGTGTAATTGAAAACCTCAGCTACCTTCCTAGTGAAAGTGGCGACCAATTCATTTTTGGACAGGGCGGTGGTCAGGCCGTTGCCGATCGACTCAGCACCCTCAGTGGCCAAAAAGTTGCACTAATGGCCCAGCTCCCAATCAGTTCGGAACTTCGGGAAGCGTCTGATGGCGGAGTGCCGTTGGTGATTTCGCAACCCGAAAATCCAGTTTCCAAGCAAATCTTCGAGATAGCTGCAGAGCTAACAAAACGCCCGCTTGGGCTAAGTGGGAAATCTTTAGGCCTAAAACCTCGTTAGATTTAACTATGAGTCAAATTTTGGTCGTAAGCCCACTCACCGGCGAGAAGCTTCACGAAATCAAGGCATTTACCGCGGCGGAAGTCGCCCAAGCCTTCGAGTCAGCCCGCAAAGCACAGCCTGGTTGGGCCAAGTCCAGCCAGCATCGCTCGCTGGTGGCAAAGAAACTGGCTGCACTGCTAGCGAAAGAGCAAGCCGCGGTGATGGACCAGCTCCAAGCTGAGACTGGCAAGTCTCGCTCACACGCTTTTGAAGAAGTCGCCGGGGCGCTGGGTGCTATTTCTTACTACGCAAAGATTGCACCAAAGCTCATGCGTCGCAAGCGCGTAAAAGCTGGTGTTCCCGTGCTGCTAAGCGCCTATGTAGAACCAGCTCCAGTAGGAGTAGTAGGCGTAATTACCCCTTGGAACTACCCGTTAGCGCTAACCATGATGGATGTTATCCCTGCCCTGATGGCAGGTAATGCGGTAGTCCAAAAGGCCGACAATCAAACTGCAAAGACCGTGCAGCTGGCCAGAGATTTAGCCGTCGAAGCGGGAGTGCCAAAAGAGGTTTGGCAGGTGGTTCACGGTGATGCCGCCGAAGTTGGCAATGCAGTTACAGACAATGCCGACTACGTTGCCTTTACGGGATCAACGCCGACTGGTCGAATTGTTGCCGAACGAGCTGCTAAGCGCTTGATTGGCTACAGCTTGGAACTTGGCGGCAAGAACCCGATGATCGTGCTGCCAGGGGCAAACCTCGAACAGGCCGCTGAGATTGCACTTGGTTCGGCCTTTGGAAATGCCGGGCAGCTCTGTGTCTCTATTGAACGCCTTTACGTTCCAAATCATGCCTTGCCAGAATTCGAGACAGTCCTAAAGCGCCGGATCGAGTCGATGACCGTGGGCTCATCCGATACCTTCTCGCACGATGTGGGGTCACTCACCTCGAAGGCCCAGGCAGAGAGAGTCTCGGGTTTTGTTGATCGTGCGGTCGCAGAGGGGGCAAAGCTGCTCACCGGAGGTAAGCGACTTGAGAACCTTGGACCAAATTTCTACGCGCCAACCGTTCTGACTGCGGTTCCAAAAACTGCGGAAATCATGACCAAGGAAGTCTTCGGGCCAGTTATTGCTTTGGTTGGTTACGATTCGCTAGATGAAGCCGTGCAGCTTGCCAACGACACCGAGTTTGGACTAAACGCCGCTGTAGTAGGAGATCGATCAAAGGCTTTAGAAGTAGCATCTCGCCTGATGGCAGGCTCGGTGAACATCAACGAGGGCTACCGTGCCAGCATGGCGTCAATGGCAGCTCCGATGGGTGGCATGAAGCAATCTGGCCTAGGTCGACGCTCAGGACCCCAGGGGCTATTGAGATTTACCGAAACTCGCACAATTGGCGTTGCAAACAGATTGCCAATCGGACTTCCAAACCGAGCCAAGGATTACAAGAAAATGGCTCCGTTGATGACCAAACTAACTAAGTGGCTTTAGGTCGCTTCTGGGTCAAATGGAGCTGACTCGCCGATCGCAAGTGGCTCCTGAACCTTTGGGCGATTCAGCTTCTCTGCCGCATTTGGCTGTCGCAGGGGTTCGCGAAGTGCATCGCGGACAATTCTTCTCGGGTCGTATTGGCGAGGGTCAAGCTTCTTCCAGTCCAGGTCTTCAAAACCGTCGCCAAGCTCCGACTTCATCTGAGTTTGAGCGTTATCAACCATCCGGCGCATCTTCTTAATCCACTCCGCAAGTTGCTTTGAGTACTGCGGCAAACGCTCCGGTCCGATGATGAGCACGGCAAGCAGCGCGAGTAGTAAGAGTTTCTCAGCGCTAAGACCAAACATTCTTCGAGTTTACTGCTTTCGAATCAGAGGTTTGCACGCATTCCATACCTATGCTTAGTGACATCATGATTGACAAAATCTCCAGCTGGAAATTCGCCGAGGACATCGGCACTGAACCCAGTGAAATTCAGGCCGCTCGCCACCATGCGGAGCAGCTCGGTGTTGAGTCAGTCACGCCTGCCACCGGAGCCCAACTAGCAGTGCTGGCGGCTATTTCGAAGGCAAAGAACATCGTCGAGGCTGGAACCGGAGCGGGAATCTCAGGCCTTTGGCTTTTGAGCGCCTCAAAAGATTCGATTCTGACCACAATCGACAACGAACCTGAGTATCAAAACGTTGCGAAAAAGAATTTTGCTGCCGCCAACATTCCAGCAAATCGCATCAGGGTTATCACCGGCAAGGCCAAGGCCGTGATGGGGAACATGGCCGAGAGCGGTTATGACCTAGTTTTCCTGGACATCGACCCGCTAGAGCTTGAAGAGCTGCTTCCGACGGCCGTCGGCTTGATTCGCCCGGGTGGAGCATTGGTCATTGCACACGCACTCTGGCGTGATCGGGTTCCTAATCCGGCACTTCGCGACGATGAAACCGCGGCGCTGCGCGCGACAATTAGGGCTTTTTCTGAGGTTGATGGCTTCAAATCCACCGTCTCCATGGTTGGAGATGGTTTGCTCTTGGTCGCTAAGGGCGAATAACTACTTCTTGATAACGCCGGTGAGAACTTTGTGAAGTTCGGTTGCCTCGGCCTCGTTTACAGACACGACAAGGCGTCCGCCGCCCTCGAGTGGGACTCGAAGCACGATTAGACCGCGTGGTTCGCGTTCTGCCTCCATTGGACCGTCTCCGGTGCGAGGCTTCATTGCTGCCATGAGAAATTCTCCTAGGTGTTGCGCGGGATACCCTCAATTATCCCAGAAACACCCAGATATAGCCAAATTAGTTTGCGCTCAGCCAGCGACGTAAACCGGCCTCACAATCAAAAAGATGACCGACTGGAACATTTTCATTATCCGCATGAGCCAGCGATGGATCGCCCGGACCATAGTTCACTGCAGGAATGCCTAAAGAACTAAATCTGGCGACGTCGGTCCAGCCATACTTTGGCTTGACTTCGGTGCCGAGTGAAGCAATAAAAGCCTGGGCTTGCATGGTGTTCAGGCCAGGCCTTGCCCCAACAGCAAGGTCCGTCACCTTGACATCAAAGCCTTCGAAAAACTCTCGCATCAACGCCTCAGCCTCTTCGCCCGAGCGGGAGGGAGCGAACCGATAATTCACGGTCAGAGTGGCTAGATCAGGAATGACGTTGGTGGCAATGCCCGCAGTTCCCAAAACAGCATTCAGACTCTCCCGGTA
>CAZZHB010000045.1:0-10064 GCA_964653615.1 uncultured Aquiluna sp. | reverse complement strand
GCTCCTCGCGGAATTCAACGTGCTTGCGCACTACTGGGTCGTACTTCTTTAGAACGATACGGTCTGGGTCGTTGCGACGGTTCTTCTTGGTCACGTAGGTGAAACCAGTGCCGGCGGTTGACTTCAGCTTGATGATTGGACGGATGTCCTTGTCCTTGGCCATCTGTATCTTCCTAGATCTTCTCGCCGCGAGCCACTAGCTCAGCGATTACGGACTCGATGCCGCGAACGTCAATTACCTTGATGCCGCGTGCGGAAACGTTCAGGGTCACCTTGCGTCCCATGGATGGAACAAAGTAGGTCTTCTTCTGGATGTTCGGGTCGAAGCGACGCTTGGTCTTGTTCTGAGCGTGCGAAACCTTGTGACCGAACTGTGGACCAGTTTCAGTGACCTGGCAGTAGGCTGCCATTTCTCCTCCTAGGGGCGTGTTTACCCGAAGCTTATGTTGGGGATTGTCAGGGCCTAAGCCCGTGCAACCCCACAAGTTTAGGAGAGACGGGGGTACTAAAGCAAGTCTTGATTTAGAAAACTCAATCTGACACGCCACAATCGCCGCAAATTCCGAACAGTTCGATGCTGTGACTGACGTCTTTGAAGCCGTGGGAGCGGGCCAATTGGTCTGCGGCGGCCTCAAATCCAGCCAATTCAAACTCAACTGCCCGACCACAGCTGCGGCAGATCAGGTGGTGATGGTGATCAGCACCGCAGTTGCGATACTTGGTCTCCCCCTCAGCAGAGGCCAGGCTGTCGGCCTCGCCGAGCTGGACCAGGTCCGTGAGGGCGCGGTAAACAGTGGTGAGTCCAATCTTCTGCCCCTGCAAAACCAAGCTCTGGTGCAGCTCCTGGGCTGAAACAAAGCCGGTTGCGGCGATCAAGGCCTCTTTGACGGCTGTCTTTTGCCAGGTTGAGCGCTTCTGGGTCACTTTGTCACCGCCAACTTGGTCTTGATTGCTGCAACTAGACGGGCAATCAGGTAGATCAGGAATGAAATGGTTGTGACATACGGGCTAATCGGCAATGAAGAGCCCAGCGCCAGAAGGATTCCGCCCAGCATGCTCACCAGGGCGAAAACCACGCTCAGAATTGGCACCCAGAGTTGACTGCTGCTCAGTCTCAATGCCGCGGCAGCCGGGGTAACCAGTAGGGCCAGCACCAAAAGTGCTCCAACCACCTGGACCGCAGCCGCAACTGCTAGACCAAGCAGCATCACAAAACCAATACCGAGAGCTTTCACCGGCACGCCGCGCGCCATTGCCACCTCAGGATCCAGCGAAGCAAAACTCAGCGGTCGCCAAATCAACAGCATTGAAACCACTACCAAGAGGGCGATTCCAGCCATAGAGAACAGCTTTGGATCATCAACCGCAACAATCTGTCCGGTTAGCA
The DNA here is from genome assembly GCA_964653615.1 of uncultured Aquiluna sp. Classification (GTDB taxonomy): domain Bacteria; phylum Actinomycetota; class Actinomycetes; order Actinomycetales; family Microbacteriaceae; genus Aquiluna. The sequence goes on along the minus strand of CAZZHB010000045.1, from coordinate 8,677 downwards.
AGCCGAATTTGTTGGCGGCACGACCCGGATAGAGCGAAAGAGCCAGAATTCCAAGGCCCAAGCCGAAGGGCATTAGGACCGCGACTATGGAGTTTCGATCCTTTGCTCGGTCCCCCAAGAAAGCAATGATTCCAGCGGCAATCAGGGACCCAAAGATCGAACCAAACACCACATCAAAGCCAATCAGCAGAGCAATGGCGGCACCAGCAAAGGACAGCTCGGCGATACCGTGTACCGCAAAAGAGAGCTCGCGGTTCATTACAAAACGCCAACCAAACCGCCAATCAGCGCAAGCAGTGCCCCAGCAATCAGGGAGTTGGTGACCAGCGGGATTAGTCGGTCATAGTCGGAGAAGTTGATGATGTCGGAGAAATCCATTAGATCCACTCCTCCGCCTCGTGGTGGTCGTGATCGTGAGCACCAAGCACTACCACCCGACCCTGGTTTCTCACCACGTCAATCTCGGTTCCGTATAGCTCACTTAGAACATCGGACTGCAGAACCTCATCGGCGGTGCCGATGGAGTAGCGACCCTGCGCCAAATACAGAACTCTGTCCACGTAGTCGATGATCGGGTTTACATCGTGGGTGACAAACAAGACTGCCGCACCAAATCGCTCGCTCTGCTGGTGCACCAGCTCGCTGACCACCTGCTGGTGGTGCAGATCTAGCGCACTCAACGGCTCATCGGCCAGAATCAACTTTGGATGCGAGATAACGGCCTGAGCCACTCGAACGCGCTGCATTTCGCCGCCGGATAGCTCACCGACTGGGGTTTGGGCGAGATGCTCAGCATCCACCTGAGCGAGAGCCTCAAGGGCCAAGGCTTTCTTCTTTGCAGACGGCACTGGCAACCCGAAGCTGTGTCCGTCAAGCCCGAATCGAACTGCATCCACCACCTTCAGCGGCAAGCCGGAGTCAATCGCCCTGTGCTGCGGCACGTAGCCGATCTGGGTATTGCCGTGGCGCGATGGCTTGCCCAGAAAATCAATCGATCCAGCGCTTAGGGTTTGCTGCCCCAGAATGCTTTTGAGCAGCATCGATTTCCCAGAGCCATTTGCTCCGATGACGGCGATAAACTCTCCGGGCTGAATTTCTAGGTTCAGGTCGTGCCAAACCACCCGCTGGTCAAATGACAGCGAGGCGTTACGGACCCGAAGCAGGCTCACTAGTAGACGGCCTCTTGAATCTGGTCCAGAACCTCATTCATCCAGTCGACGTAGTTCATGCCCGCCTCTGGAATCAGCTCGCTGAGCTGCACGACAGGAACGCCCTCTGCTTCGGCAAGTTTCCTAAGTCGCTCGGAAACCTGGTCCTCAACCTGCAGGTTGGTGATCAGGATCGATACCAAGTTGTTCTTGATCAGGGTCTCAGTCTCGGCGAGCGCCGCAGGAGGAACTTCGGTTTCCTCTTCGATGGCATCGGCAAGCGCCTCTGGGGTTAGGTTTTCAAAGCCGGCGTGCTCCAGCAGGAGGTTGCCAACGCCCTCAGTTGCGATAACTCCCAGCCCTAGCGCGTGTCCGGATAGTCCATCAAGACGGGTTTCTAGGTTCTCTAGCTCGATCTTGAAAGCGTCATAGCTGGTGTTCACATCAGTGAAGGCCTCTGGCCTGAGCTCATTCAACGCAGCAACGAAGGCCGCCGAGAACTCCTCAACGGAGTGGAAGTCATACCAAACATGCTCATTGGCATGATCGTGAGAGTGGGCGTGAGAATCAGTCTCTGCAGCCGAGCCAGGCTCTGGCACCGCCTCAACGACCACCTTTGCGGTCTCAGCCGAGTCAATCAAGGTGTGCATGAACTCGTCATAGCCACCGCCATTCATGACAATCAACTCAGCGTCATTCACCGCAAGCTGATCGCGAGCAGAAGCCTCGTAAGAGTGTGGGTCCTGCATTGGGTCATCAATGATTACCGTGACCTCTACCCAGTCGCCGCCGAGCTGCTTAGCGATGTCTCCCCAAACATTGGTGGTTGCCAATACCTTTACGACACCGGTCGGACCGGTTCTGGTTACCTCGGGAGATGCGCTAGATGAGGGGCTGCTGCCCGGGTTGAAAATTCCAGGAGCGATTACGAAAACGGCCAGCAAACCTGCTACTACAGCGGCGACAGCGCCAAAGATCCATTTCTTCATGACTTGACAATACGCTTATTGAAAATGAATGTCAATTGCAATTAATCAAGAAGCAGGGCGGGTTCCTCAATCACGCTGGCTACGTCCTGCACAAATCTTGATGCCACGTCACCGTCCACCACTCTGTGGTCAAAGGTTGCACCGATGGTTGTCACCTGGCGGATCACGATCTCATCATCCACAACCCAGGGCTTTTTACGAATCGAACCGAGGGCAACAATTCCCACCTCGCCGGGATTCAAAATCGGGGTTCCGGTGTCAACACCGAAAACACCGATGTTGGTGATGGTGATGGTGCCGTCTTTCATGTCCTCCGGCGTGGTCTTGCCGTCGCGAGCGGTTGCCGCCAGCTGCTCGATTGCTTGTGCCAGCTCAATCATGCTCATGGTGTCGGCATCCTTGATGTTTGGCACCATCAAGCCCCTCGGGGTGGCTGCCGCGATGCCCAGGTTCACAAAGTTGTGAACGATGATTTCCTCATCGGTCCAGGTGGAGTTCACCATGCGGTTGCGTCTAACGGCCCAAATCATGGCCTTGGCCATGATCAATAGCGGGGTGACCTTAATTCCCGCGAAATCCACCGAGTTCTTCAGGCGCTTGACATACTCCATGGTTCTGGTGGCATCGACATCGACAAAGATGCTCACGTGCGGTGCCGTGAAGGCGCTCTTGACCATTGCGGTAGCGATTGCCTTGCGGACGCCCTTGACAGGAATTCGCTCCTCGCGCTCCGAGGGAGCTTGCGGGGTAGTGAGGTTTTTGAAGACCGATGCTTGGGATGCCGAGCCGATCACGTCCTCGCGGGTGATTTCACCGTGCACACCGGTTCCGGTGACGCTACCCAGGTCAACGCCTAGTTCCTTAGCCAACTTGCGAATCGGTGGCTTGGCCATGACATTGTCACTGGCTGCCATGGCTCTGACCATGGAGACTGGGATTGCGGTGGTAACCGGTGCTACTGCCGCGATAGCCCTGCGGCGGCGGGACTTTGCCTCACCGGCATCGCCATAACCAACCAGGGTTGGAAGCTTGTATTCGGCACCGGTATCTGCCTCTTGCTCAACTGCACCAGCTGGAGCATCCGGCTCACTCAGGGTCGGGATCGGGCTAGAACCGAGAACTCTTACCGCGATGATTGGGTTGCCAACCTCGACAGTTTCGCCCTCTTGGGCCAATAGTTCAGTAACTTCACCGGCGAATGGACAGGGAAGCTCAACGATGGACTTTGCGGTCTCAATCTCGCAGATGGTCTGGTTGACGGTGACATGATCGCCAACCGCAACCTTCCAGGAAACAATCTCGGCCTCGGTTAGGCCTTCACCAACATCTGGCAGTGGGAACTTCGCGATGCTCATCATGCCTCCTAGTAAGCCAATGACCTGTCGACGGCCTCGAGAATGCGGTCGGCATCCGGCAGGTAGGCCTCTTCCAGCTTGGCTGGTGGGTATGGAGTGTCAAAGCCGCCGACTCGCAAGACTGGGGCCTCGAGTGAGTAGAAGCAATTCTCGGCGATGCGAGCCGCGATCTCACTTGAAATGCTGACGTTGGTTGGTGCTTCGTGCACAATCACAACGCGGCCGGTCTTTTGAGCCGAGGCAAACAGGGTTGGGTAATCGATTGGCGAGAGTGACCGAAGGTCAATCACCTCGATGTTGATGCCCTCTTCAGCGCCGAGTTCGGCAGCTTGAAGCGCGGTGGTGACCATTGGGCCATATGCCAACAGGGTCAAATCGGTTCCCTCTCGCATCAAGCGAGCGGAGTGCAGCGGCATTGGGGCAATGTCCAGATTCACTGGACCCTTTTGCCAGTAGCGACGCTTTGGCTCAAAGACAATCACCGGATCTGGGCTCTTGATGGCCTCCTGAATCATCCAGTAGGCATCGTTTGGGTTAGAAGGGGTGACAATTCTCAAACCTGCAGTGTGGGCGAAATATGCCTCTGGGCTCTCCGAGTGGTGCTCAACCGCACCAATACCGCCACCGTAAGGGATGCGGATTACCACCGGCATCTGCAAGAAGCCCTCGGATCGCGAGGTTAGCTTGGCCAGCTGACTGGTGATTTGGTTGAAGGCTGGGAAAACAAAGCCGTCGAACTGTATCTCAGCAACCGGGCGGTAACCGCGCATAGCCAAACCAATTGCAGTTCCCACGATTCCGGACTCTGCGATTGGTGAATTGAAGACTCTTTGGTCGCCAAATTCTTTGTGTAGGCCCTCGGTTACGCGGAAAACGCCGCCAAGCTGGGCAACATCCTCGCCAAAGACCAAGACCTTCGGGTCATCCTGCATGGCCTTCTGCAGCCCCGCGTTTAGGGCCTTGGCAATTGCCATGTCCTTGTAGCTACTCATGGGCACCCATCGATTCTTCGTAGGCCTTGAGCCAGGCGCGTTGCTGCTGAATGTCTGGGTGTGAGTCTGAGTAAACAAAGTCGAAAATGTGCTCAAGCGGCGGGGTCTTTAGCGCAAAGGTCTGCTCACGAATGTCAGCAGCGAGCTCGTCACCAGCCTGCTTGACCTCCTCGAAGAAGGCATCCTCGACGCCCTGACGCCTCAGGAAGGTCTCAAAGCGCATGATTGGATCACGAGCCTTCCAGTACTCAACCTCTGCCTCATCGCGATACTTTGATGGGTCGTCGCTGGTGGTATGAGCACCGATTCGGTAGGTCAAAGCTTCGATCAGGTATGGGCCAGCTCCCTGACGCGCCTCATCCATGTGAATCTTGGTCGCCGCGTAGCAGGCAAGCACGTCATTGCCATCAACCCTCATGCCCGGCACGCCGAAGCCGGAACCGCGCATGTAGAGCGGGACCTTGGTCTGCTTTTCCACCGGCGAAGAAATCGCCCACTGGTTGTTTTGCACAAAAAACACAATCGGAGCATCGTTAATTGCAGCAAACAACAGCGATTCCGAGACATCGCCCTCTGCGGTTGCTCCGTCGCCAAAGTAAGAAATAACCGCCAGGTCAGAGTCCTTGTCTCCAGTGCCGACTCGGCCATCAAACTTCACGCCCATCGCGTAGCCAACCGCGTGCAGCACCTGAGCTCCCAAAACAATCGAATACAGGTGATACCTGGTTTCCTCAGGGTTCCAACCGCCGTGGTTCACCCCTCGCATCATCTTGAGGATCGACATCAGCTCTACACCGTGGGTAATTGCCACACCGTGCTCGCGGTAGGAGGGGAAAATGTGGTCGTTTGGTCCAACCGCGTAACCGGAGCCAATTTGAGCGCCTTCTTGGCCGATCGCTGGAACCCATAGCCCTAACTGGCCCTGGCGCTGCAGTGCAATTGCCTCGATGTCGAAGCGTCGGATGCGCGCCATGTCGCGATAGAAAGTTTTGAGCTGGTCTTCCCCAAGAGAATCAATGACTTCTCCATACCGCGCATACTGAGCCGGCACACCGTAGGTGCCGTCAGGTGCAAGCAATTGCATCATCGGAGTGGAATTGTCTGGGGTCACAGAACCTAATTTAGCCCGATACTGCGAGAATTGAACAATGTTGCGCTTTCTAATTAGCTCTATCGTCAATGCCGTAGGCCTCTGGGCAGCCACCTTGGTGGTTCCTCAGGTCCAACTAACCCCCTATGGCGGGGATGGACTGTGGCAAACCATCGGCTCGTTCTTGGTAATTGGCGCCATCTTTGGCCTGGTGAATGCCATCATCGCGCCGGTGATCAAGGTGTTGGCATTCCCGCTCTACATCCTCACCTTTGGCCTAATTGCCTTTGTTATCAACGGTGCGCTGCTGCTTTTGGTTGCCTGGTTCTCGAACCTACTGGGTGCTGATGTCTTCTCTATCGAAGGCTTCACCTCAGAGGGTCTATCGATTGCATCGCTAGGTTGGGCAATTCTGGCAGCGATTGTGATGTCGATTGCCAGCTTCTTGACTCGAACCGTGCTTAAGGTTCTAAAGATCAAGTGATTTGAGTATCACTTTGCCCGTATTTAGGGCAAAATGGGCTAGTGAGCAAACTTTCGGTTCAACCACTTTCACCGCTGGATGGCCGCTACCGCGCCCAAGTCGGAGACCTCGGCAACTACCTCAGCGAAGCCGGGCTAAACCGAGCCAGAATTCAGGTCGAAATCGAATGGCTGATCTGGCTTGCGGAAAAGAACCTGCTGGGCACCAATTCACAGCTCAGCGCAGCCGAAAAGTCTCAGCTCAGAGCACTAGCCACCGACTTTAGCGACGCAGACGTCGAAGCCATCGCCCAGATCGAAGCCACCACTAGGCATGATGTAAAGGCGATCGAGTACTTCATTCGCAATGCGCTAGAGGGCATGGGCCGACTAGATCTTGCAGAACTTGTCCACTTCGCCTGCACCTCAGAAGACATCAACAACCTCTCCTACGCAATTACCGTGAAGGAAGCGCTAGCCAATGTCTGGGTGCCGCGGGCAATCAGGCTTGTCAGCAAGCTTGAGGGCATCGCCCACGATCTAAAAGACGTGCCTATGCTCTCCCGAACCCACGGACAGCCAGCCACCCCAACCACCATGGGCAAAGAGATTGCCGTTTTTGTTTACCGCCTCGCCCGCCAGCTAAATCGCATTGAGGCTCAGCAGATTCTCGGCAAGTTCTCGGGAGCAACCGGAACCTTCGCTGCCCACGTAGCAGCTGCGCCAAACGTGAACTGGCCTAGCGAATCAAAGGCTTTTGTGGAAAGTCTGGGACTGACCTGGAACCCGCTAACCACTCAGATTGAGTCTCACGACTGGCAAGCAGAGCTTTACGGCGCTATGACCCACTTCAACCGCATCCTGCACAACCTTGCCACCGACATCTGGACCTACATCTCGCTGAATTACTTCAAGCAGATCCCGGTTGCCGGCGCCACCGGCTCCTCGACCATGCCTCACAAGGTCAACCCGATTCGTTTCGAGAACGCCGAAGCGAACCTGGAACTCGCCAACGCAATCTTGGATTCACTGGCCCAAACCCTTGTCACTTCCCGCTTGCAGCGAGACCTGACTGACTCGAGCGCACAGCGCAACATCGGCGTCGGTTTTGGTCACTCGCTTTTGGCAATCGACAACCTGACCAGGGGTCTGGACGAACTGGCCATCAATGAGTCGGTGCTGCTGGCAGATTTGCTGGATAACTGGGAGGTGTTGGGAGAGGCAATTCAGACTGCAATCCGAGCTGACGTAGCTCGTGGTCTGTCTAAGATTTCTGACCCTTACGCGCTTTTGAAAGAGCTAACTCGTGGCAAGCGGATTTCTGAGGCAGATTTGGTGGCCTTCATCGAAGGTTTGGAAATCCCAACCGAAACTAAAGACCGCCTAAAGGCGCTGAAGCCGAACAATTACGTTGGTTTGGCAAGCGAGCTAACTGACTACCTGAGGTAATTAGCGAAGTCTTGGACGATTAGGGTCCTGATCGTCTGGCTTGAAGCTCAAATCCAGGGTGGCGACGATAACAATCACCACGATGAATGTGATTAGCCCAAAAATGATCCCGGTCTCGAGGAAACGGGTCCCGAAGTAGACCAAGAAGCCCGTAAACAGGCCTGCAATAAGCGATACCGTCAAATAGGTCTTTAGATTTGCAAAGCGCTTCACGAGTAAAGCCTACTTGCCCTTTGGAGACGCCGCCGCAATTCCCCAGTGCACACCGTCCAAAGCGAGGTAGGCACCAAAGAATCCAACCGCACTGACCGGGTCCAGCTCAACAGCCAGGAATAGAACCCCAAGCAGTAGGGCGAAAATCGAACTGAGCAGATGGTCCCTGCCCAAAAGCTCCTTGAATCCAAACCTGCGGGCTTGGTAGAGGCCAAAAGCGCCTGAAATAAGACCCCAGGTGGCTGTGAGCGCTACAAAGGCTGCCAGTTGGCCCGACTCCGACTGGGCTGCCAACAGCGCAAACAGGCCGATCAAGGTTGCCAGAGTTGCCATCGGCAATTCCTGAAGCGCACCCTCAACCTTGCGTGCAAATGCCAGCGCAGCTGAGCTGAGGCCGATCACCATGCCGTAAACCGCCAGCGTGTAGAGGCCGACCACAGGTGAGTGTGACTGGGAAAAGGTGATAAAGATTCCAGCGCCGAAACTTACGGCTGCCCTGATGGTTGGTTGGATTCGCACAGACTTAGCTTGGCATATTCACAAAGCGTGAGTACTGACCATGGAAGGCAACCACAACGGTTCCGGTGGGTCCGTTTCGCTGCTTGGCCAGGATTAGATCTGCTTCGCCAGCCCGTGGGTGGTCCTTTTCATAGATACCTTCGCGGTGCAAAAGCACTACCACGTCGGCGTCCTGCTCCAAAGATCCAGACTCACGCAGGTGCGAAAGCTCAGGCTTCTTATCCTTAGCCTGCTCCGCCTGACGGTTCAGCTGGCTTAGGGCAACCACCGGAAGCCCGAGTTCCTTGGCAAGCAACTTGAGTGCTCTTGAGAACTCTGAGACCTCTTGCTGTCTGGATTCAACCTTTTTGCCGCTGGACATCAGCTGGATGTAGTCAATGACCACAAGCTTGAGGTCAACCTGCTGGGCCAAACGACGGCACTTGGCTCGAATTTCAACCAAGGACATGTTTGGGCTGTC
>CAZZHB010000044.1:1468-10234 GCA_964653615.1 uncultured Aquiluna sp. | reverse complement strand
GACGCTGCGGTTGTTTAGTTTCCAGATTTTATCCTCGAGATCGCCAATCGATCTGCGGTATTCGCTGGCCGAGGCATGCAGAATCGTGAAGATAAGTAAAAGGCCTAAATTGGCCAATACCGCAAACGGAGCTGCCTCTAGGTTCTCCTGTAAAGGCTTGCCAGTCGATGCACTCACCAGAATCGGTAAGTAGGCACCGAGGGTTCCACCTAATAGCCAAACCCCAAGGTTGATGATCAAACTGGATTGCAGCCTCAAAAGATTTGCGCCCACTAAAACCGATGCCGAGCCGCCACCGAGTAAGAGATCCCAATGCCAGGGCTCAATTGGTAGGTAATAACCCTCGGGAGGCGCTTGCAGCGAGCCCACCATGACGGGATATAGGCCCACCCATGCAATCAGCCACCAACTGCGAGCTTTCGATGAACCCAACCACTCAGCCAATTGCCCAATCGAAATACCGCGAAACTGGGACATGACTAAATGTGAGTGTCCGAAATGAATTTGACGGCAGCTGCCACACGGGCGTTTAGTCCAGCATCCCTTTCAATGCCCAAAGCCTGAAGCGTCCTGGCAATCAAACTCTCTGTTGCAGTGAGGGACCGCTTTCGCAACTCGGCAATCTGCTGATTGGTTTTGCCCTCTGCAATCCAACGCAAGACCTGAAGTTGCGACTTATTCAGGTTGGCAAATGGTCTGCTCTCCAAAAGATCGTGTCTGAATTTAGCTGTGTCACGCTCTAGTAGGGCGGCTTCAAGGGCTTGCAAGAGTGCATCGGTTCCATCAAGGATGCTCTTATTTAGATAGACGGCATTCTTGACCACGGCATCCTGGCTTTTGCCAGAGAATCTTGGGTCAGGCTGTGAGGTTAGAAAGACAATCGCCAGTTCCGGGTTTTGTTTTCTTAGAGCTTGCGCAACGTCAAAGCCATCGGGACCATCCCCGAGGTTGATATCGATGATTGCTGCATCCGGGTCAACGACCCTAACCGCGCGCTTTGCATCTAGGGCGTTAGCTGCAGTCTGGACTTCAAAATTCGAACCCTCAAGCAAGTTGGCGACCAGAGAGCGAATAAGGGCATTGTCCTCAACCACGACAACCGACCGTTTCGGTCGCGTGGTTTCCAACTCATCACCCATATCTAAGAGGGTATTGCTTAAAAGCTCAGTTGTTCAATTCGCAGGTGCGAACTAGTTGCGGGTCTCCGGAATCACCGGCATGCTCTCGGTGATTGGCTCTGGGCCGTTGCCCCGTCTGAGCGCAACATAAATGAATCCGCTTGCGATCAAAACAATGAGACCGCAACCCATTACTGTCTCTCGAATGCCAATCACTTCGGCACACCAGCCAATCAGTGGTGAACCAATTGGGGTGCCACCCATAAAGATCAAAAGGTAGATACCCATAACTCGTCCACGAAGGGTTGGCTCGCAGTTGGTCTGGACAAAAGAGTTGGCGGCGATCAGGGTCATAAGTGCCATGCCACCAACAAATGGCAGCATCAGTGCAAAGGTTCCATAGGTTGGCATCCACGCGGTGACCATCAGAAGTGATCCGAAGGCAATACCGCCTAACATCACGTACTTAGGCACTCGAAGATGTTCAAACCTGGCGGAGATCAGCACACCGGTGAAGGAACCAATCGCCAGGACGCTACCCAGGATTCCAAATTCCGCAGGACCCTTGCCAAACTCTTGGGTCGCCATAACCGCCATAAAGATCTGGAAATTGAGACCAAAGGTGGTGGCGAAGAACACCGCCAACATCACTAAGAAGATGTCTCGGTGGCCAATTACGTACTGCACCGCTTGCTTTAGTTTCGCAGCGCTATTGGGTTTGACCGAGATAAACAGCTGCTCTTTTCGGATCATGATCAGGGCGATCACCACTGCGATGTAGGTCACTGAGTTGATTAGGAACGAGACTCCGGTGCCAAAAAGCACAATCAAAAAGCCAGATGCCGCAGGTCCGATTAATCGACCGGCGTTGAAGTTAGCGGAGTTGAGGCTGATTGCGCTTGGGATGTCTTGGTGACCAACCAACTCTGAGTTGAAACTGGTTCGAACCGGGGCATCGAGCGCCGAGAAGACCCCGACGGTAAAGGCCAAAACCGCAACATGCCAAATCTCGACCACCCCAGTGACAACCAAAAGTCCCATTGTCAGTGAGCCAAGACCCGCACCGATGTTGGTGATGATCAGCAGGGTTCGTTTGTCAAAGCGGTCTGCAAGAACGCCGCCATAGAGGCTTAGCAGCAGTGATGGCAGGAACTGCAGGGCGGTAATCAGACCCAAGAGCTGAGCGCTGTTTGTAAGTTCAAGAACTAGCCAGTCTTGGGCAATTCGCTGAGCCCAGGTGCCAATGTTGGAGAGCACGCTGGCGGGGAAAAGAACCCGATAGTTGCGGTGTTTGAAAGCTCTAAGTGCGCTTTCTCTGGCCATTGGGTAAGACTACCAAGCAGTTTGGATTGCAGCCGCCGTTTGTGGCTTTATCCAATACGCTTATCCGGTGTCGCGTCGAGGATTAATACTGTTTCTGCTGTGTGGCATTTTCTGGGGTCTGCCCTACTTCTTTATTGCAATCGCTCTTGAGAGTTTCTCAACCCCGACCATTGTTTTTGCCAGGACCCTTATTGGCGCATTGATTCTGGTGCCATACGCCTTCATGACTGGCGCAGCCAAGAAGGTGCTCAAGGCCTGGCCCTATGTCTTGCTGTTTGCCGCGCTTGAGATGGTCGGCCCCTGGTTCTTGATCACAGAGGCTGAAAAATACATTTCGTCCGGCCTTGCCGGACTGTTGATTTCAACCGTGCCGTTTTTTGCGGTGGCAAGCCTGGCGTTGGTCTTCAAAGACCGCACGGCACTAAAGCCCATTCCTCTGACCGGCATGGTGATTGGTTTCTTGGGAGTCATCGCACTGGTTGGTATTGACTCGTTCCTGGGTCACGTCGAACCACTTTGGATTGGCGCTGTGGTGTTGGCAGCGGTTGGTTATGCGATTGCCCCGATCATGGCTAATCACAAGATGACCGATGTTCCGACCAGCGGAGTTATTGGTTTTTCGATGGCGATCGTTGCGGTGATATATGCCGTGCCCGCTTCTTTCCAAATTCCTGCTGAGATTGCGGCCCAACCACCAATCGAGAGCTGGATAGCACTTTTGGTCCTGGGTCTAGTGTGTTCGGCGCTCGCCTTTGTGCTGTTTTTTGAACTGATTCGAGACGTTGGCCCAGTAAAGGCCAGCCTTATTACCTACGTAAACACTGCGGTGGCGTTGCTCTTGGGAACCGTGTTCTTGGCAGAGCCGGTGACTCCGGGACTATTGATTGGTATCCCGCTTATTACGCTCGGGCTCTATCTGAGCGCGAAAAAATAGCAAACCCTGCGACACTAGGTAGATATGGAATCACTAGCCGCCTTGGTTGCAGGAATCTTCATCTTCCTGATCGCAGCATCCGTTCTCAACATCATCACCGCACTGCTTTACCGGAAAGAGAAGGTGAAGCTGTGGGTGGCGTCAGTTGTGAACGCGGTGGTTGGATTTTTGGCGATGTGGGGAATCGCAACAGTTTGGACTTTGGCGGTTGCACCGTTGGCATCATTGATCATCGCTTCGATCATGATCACCTGGCCAAGAAAAAATCGGGCCGAGTAACTCGACCCGATTTCTTGCTTCCAACTAAAGGGTTGGCAGGTATGCCCAAAGACCGGCTGCCAATAGAGCCACAATCAGCAGTTGCAGGTTCATCTTTAGGGTGTACTTTGCCTCGCCACGCTTGGCGTGCAGGATGATCGCACCAACCATAGTTAGTGCTAGGCCAGCTGCTGCAGCAACTGCAAACCAGATTGCCCAACTAAAACCTAGGAAATAGCCAATTGGTGCAAGCACAAGTCCGGCAGCACCCAAAAGCTCAAGCCAAGCGATTAGACGAACAACCCCAAAAGGAGTCTTCTCAACCCAGCCAAAGCCAGCACCCAAAAGAGTCTCCTTGGTGCTGAAAGCTTTGAACTTGCCAGCCTTGTAGAAGGCAAAGGCAGTGAACAGGCTGGCGGCTGCCGCCAAAACGATTACTAGAATTTCCATGTTTCCCTAATTCTGTCTAGTCCCTCTAGACAAACATTGTCTACCATACCTGATTTTTTCCTTGATAGGGTTATCTTCATGGAAATCAAGGCGGAGTGTGAACGTAAAGCAGGCGCATGGCGCGTGCGGGTTCCTGCCTTGGACAACCTTCTTATCTCCACCAAGCGCTTAGATCTTGCCACCGAGCAGATCAAAGACCTGGTCCACGAATACCAAGGCGTTGACCGCTGCAATGTTGTGGTTAAGGTCGAGGCCGCAATGCCGGGCATCATGTGCGATTTAGAAGCGGCACAAATCAAAATGCGCGAATCCCAGCGGCTCCAGGAGGAGGCCTCTCGGGAAATTCGCGATGTGGTTGCCAGGTTGAGAGAAGAGGGTTTGAGCATGCGCGACATCGGAGTGCTACTGCAAATTTCTCCGCAGCGCGTAGCTCAGCTAACCGAAACGTTTTAAAAAATCGACTCGCCTTCGGCGAGGAAGAGCCAAACACGCACCTCATTGGAGATGACATGAAAACCACTCGCCTCATCACCGTAATTGGACTGGCCGCCGCGTTGAGCCTGGGTGGCTGCACCATCAACATCGGTAGCGACTCGATGGATCACTCAGATCACATGGTCAGTGAAAATTCCGAGTTTTCTGCCGCTGATGTGATGTTTGCGCAAATGATGATCCCGCACCACCAGCAGGCGGTAGACCTGGGTGAACTTGCCGCCACCCGGGCCCAAACCCAAGAGGTAATTGACCTGGCCAAGCAGATTGCCGATGAGCAGGCCCCGGAAATAGAACTCATGAAGTCTTGGCTTTCTGCCGCTGGGGCTAGCGAACACATGGATCACAATATGGGTATGGACGGCATCCTGTCCGATGACGAGATGGAAACCTTCGAAAACCCCTCCGGCGCAGAGTTCGACCGCTTATTCCTGGAGGGCATGATCGCCCACCACGAGGGAGCGATTGCCATGGCCCAAGACGTAGTGGACTCAAAAAACCCTGAGGTCGCGGAACTTGCCGCATCAATCATTGAGTCTCAAACCAAGCAGATTGAGCAGATGAAAGCGATGCTGGGTAACTAGTCCCAGCCAAGTCGATCAGCAACCACCCGGTAGAGCTCAAATTCACGGTTATCACCGCGAATTTCCCTGAGAACTAGAACCACTAGGGACTTTGCGGACTCTTCGGTTGGCATTAGCAACACATCTTGAAGCTCTCGGCCAAGTTCTGGGTAATCAAACTCAAAGCGGCGATAGGCGTTGAGCGAGTCTTTTCGAGATTCTGAAATCGGCTTCGCAAGACGAATCAGTCGCAGCGCGTGGTTCAGGGCATATCCCTTAATGTGCTGCTCTGCAGCCAAGACTTCACCCCTGCGGGCCCTGCCAACGCCGATCAAAATCAAAGACAGAAACAGTTCAAGCTCCTGGGCTCGATTGACTTCGCCAGGCGTTGAGCGTTCTGCGATCTTGGCCATGCGCTCGGTGATGTTTGCTCGATCCAAAACCACCTTGTAGTCATTTGCTGCCGAGAGCTCCAGCTCAGAATCCTCAAAGACCGCGAATTCCAAAACGTCTCCGTTTTGATAAACAACCTTTAGACCATGCGCGGTTTCGCGCGGATGAAGAGCGATATCGGTTGAGTTTGGGAGCCAACTTAAATCCTGTCGAAAGCTCTCGCCTGCTCCTTGTTGAACTACAAGAAAGAAATCTTGGTCGCTGTATTGGTCAACTCGATGCGTGGCTGCTGCGCTGCCGACAAAAATTAGCCCGATAACTTCGGGTCGCATCCGTACCAAATCAAGTAGCTGGGCTTGGTAGTCAAGAAACTTCTCTAGATAGGTGCTCACGCTACTCAGAGTAGGCGATAACCTTTTGGCATGTTGCTTTCTGATAAGGATATCCGCGCTCAAATCGAGGCCGGTCGCATTGGCCTGGACCCGCTAAACATGGAGCTGATTCAGCCCTCCAGCATGGATGTTCGTCTCGATCGCTTCTTTAGGCTTTTTGACAACCACAAGTACCCATTTATTGACCCTCGCGAGCAGCAGGACGACCTAACCCGCTTTGTTGAGGTAGACAAAGACGAGGCATTTATCCTGCACCCCGGTGAGTTTGTGCTGGGTTCCACTTTTGAGTTTGTCACTTTGCCAAACGACATCGCAGCTCGACTGGAGGGCAAGAGCTCGCTTGGTCGGCTTGGGCTTTTGACCCACTCAACCGCAGGCTTTGTTGACCCCGGTTTCCAGGGTCACGTGACCCTAGAGCTTTCTAACACCGCAACTTTGCCGATCAAGTTATGGCCAGGCATGAAGATTGGTCAGCTTTGCTTCTTCCAGCTCTCCTCCGAGAGTGAGAACCCTTACGGAAGCTCGAAGTATGGATCTCGCTACCAGGGTCAGCGCGGTCCAACTGCTTCGCGCAGCTACCTAAACTTCCACATCACCGACGTGGGAAACAACCCGCTCTAACTCGATTTGAGTATTTCTACACTTTGTAGAATAATTTCATTGATCCCGAACGACTAGGACCTCAATGACCAAGCTCAATTTTAAAATCGCGGCCGCTAGCGCGGCCATTGTTTTGTCGCTTTCCACACTTCCTGCACAGGCTCACGTCAGCGTCGTGCCAGGAGTCTCTGCCGCTGGAAACACCACCGACGCCCTGACGGTAGGAAAGAACAACACCCTGAACTTCCGTGTTGGCCACGGCTGCTCACTGGAGAAAGACATCATTCACCCGAAGACCGGAAAGCTAATTGCCGATGTTGCAACCGGAAAGTTTGCGACCTTTGCCTTCACCGTGACAGTTCCTAAAGAAGCTCTGGGTGACGCCGGCACCAGCTTCCCTCGACCAGCCTTTGTGCCCGGTTGGCGGACAACCTCCAAGAAGAACGCAGATGGGTCTGTGACCGTAAAGTGGCGCGCGATCTCCGATGACTTCGCACTGCCTAACGGACCTGAGGGTGACACCGGAGCATCGATGTACTTTGACTTTGGTTTGCGAGTGGCATTTGCCACCAGCACCAAGGGCCAGCGCGTAACCTTCCCTGCCCAGCAGACCTGCCTGGTTGATCTACCAAAGGCAAAGGGCTTCCCTGCCTCTCGATTGCCAATCTACGAAACCTGGGATGGTTCAACCACCGACACCGTGCTGGACAACAACAGCCGAAGCACCGCCCCATCGGTAACGGTGAACCCATAGCAGTGCTTCGAAAATCGCTTGCACTTGGGCTGGCGGGGTTGATCATCTCGATCTCCCTGCCAGCCTTGGCGCATGCTCAGTTGGTTGACGCTAATCCCAAGGCCAACCAAGTCTTAATCTCTAGCCCAAGCCAGTTTCGACTCAATTTCTCAGATCAGTTGGTTGTTTTGGGCGAAGGTTCGAACTGGCTAAAGGTGGAGGACTCAAAAGGCTTAGTCGTGTCAGCCCCGGCCACCGTGCTGGGGAGTGAATTGGTTGCACAGGCCCTAGGAACACTGAAGGCCGGCAGCTATAGGTTGAGCTATCGAGTTTTGTCAGAAGACGGGCACCCGGTTGAGGGCTCCTACCGATTTACAGTTGCCCAAACCGGCCTAAAGTTCATTAGTTCGAGCCACAATGCCAAGGCCATTACTTTGAGCTTTAGTCAGGTGCTTGCCAAGTCAACCAAGGTCACCGTAATTGGGCCAAACTCGAAACCAGTAACGGGGAGCTTGAACTTCACACAGCGCGGTGTGATTTTCAGCTTCAAAGCTAAGCCTGCCGCTGGCCGCTACGTCGTTCACTATCTGGCCGAGACCGCAGCCGGCGAAACCCTAAGGGGCAGCCTTCGACTGAGCTACCGATAGTTATAGCTCGAAGTGCGATCGAGCGGCTTTGAGATGTTTTGCTTCGACCCGCTTTAGCGCATATCGATCGGCTGCGATTTCACAGAGCTTGTCTACCTCAATACTGAATGCTCGCGAGACCACAAACCCAGGCGTCAGCTGTTTCATCAGTTTGGTTATGCGCTTTAGGACCTGATGACGCAGTCGAATGTGGCCGTATTCGTGCCACAGGACGGCAGCTAGCTGTTCGGGCGGAAGATCAAACACCGCTTTTGAGAGGTAAATCTCGAGATTCTTGGTTAGCGCCAGGTGTCCCGGCACTTCCAGCTTGAAGACTCTGGCCTTTTGGAACGGCTCGACTTCGCGCCTAGCCAATTTCGCTAGTTCATCAAAGGCTTTGGCTGAACGAAACAGCGGTTCTAGCCTCTGATTGCTTAGCGCCAAGAGGATTCCAGCAAACGCCAGCATGAGCCATGGGGCCAGGCTGATAGCCAGAATCAACCAGATGTCGGTTGAGGTTTGAAGCAGGTAATAGGTCTCGATAATCGACCAGCCGGCAACCAAAACCGCAACCAAGGCAGCTGCCATGGCTGAGAAGTAAAGCCCGAACCAGATTCCTATCCCAAGATTCGGCCAGCGCGTGAATCGATTGCTGAGCAGGAAGGGAGCTGAGGTGCTGACGAGCAATACGTACTCAACGAGCACGATAAGCAGGTAGATGGAGAATTCCACCTCGAAAGGCTACTCGCCCAAAGCCTTCTTCAAAGACTCGATCTGAGCCTTCGAGAGTTGGCTGGTGAAGTGGCTAAAAACCAATGCGGGGTTTTCGCTGTTTTCGACGGCTGCAAGCAGCATTGATGCAGTGTGCTGCTCTCGAGATTGGG
>CAZZHB010000044.1:0-1368 GCA_964653615.1 uncultured Aquiluna sp. | reverse complement strand
GCCATCAGCAAGGTTCCAACCACCAGAACAACCATCAGACCCAAGATGCCGTAGATGGTTGCTTGAGCGTTCTCGATGCCAAGCGCAAGGGCAGCTGAGATTGCAGTTGTCCAAAGCAGTGGGCTTAGGAAGCTAACCGCACGACCGGTGGTCATGTAGAGGCCAAAAACCTCACCCTCGCGACCATCCGGTGTGAAGCGAGCCACAAACGATCTCGATGCGGCCTGGGCGGGACCAACAAACAAGGTAAGCGCTAGACCACCAATCCAGTAGGTGATTGGGCCATAGCCTGCGAATAGGAAGACCGAGAAGCCGGCGATGGTCAGACCAACCAGCGAAACCATGATTGTGGTCTTTGGCCCAACCTTGTCATCGGCAAAACCACCGATTACTGCTCCAATGCCGGAGACGATGTTTGCGGCAATACCGAAGATGATGACCTCGGCCAGCTCAAACCCAAAGGCAAGCGATCCGAGTGCGCCACCAAAGGCAAATACCCCCGAAAGGCCATCGCGGTAGATCGCTGAGGAGATCAGGAACTTGAAAGTCTCGGGCGCCTGACGGCGCAGGGATTTGAGCTGCCCCCAGAGCTTGTAGTAGCTCTCGATGATGTTTTCTTTAGCCAGATCTTTCTTGGCTTCGATTTCCTTGACGCTAATAAATAGCGGGATCGACCAAACCAGAATCCAGACCGCGCTGAATAGGAACACCGCACGAACATTCAGTGCATCACTGGTTGGAATCCCGAACCAAGGTGTATCGGTCTGCACAAAGCCAACTAACGATGCCAAAAGCAGAATGATGCCACCTAGGTAACCCAGTCCCCAGGCAAAGCCTGAAACCTTGCCGATGTTGCTTGGCGTAGTGACCTGCTTCATCATCGCGTAGTAGTTGATAAAAGCAATCTCCTGAATAAAGCCACCAAAGCTAAAGATGATCAGACCCAACCAGAGCATGCTCGGGGTTGGCGAGATAAAGAACAACGAGGCCATCACACCGGCGAGGATGAAGGTGTTCATCATCAGCCAGAACTTGCGCCTACCCATCTCATCGCTGCGGCGACCAAAGATCGGAGCCGCCAGCGCAACCGCAATACCAGCCAGTGTCGTGGCCAGACCTAGAGCACGCGAGGTGTCGGCCTCCGGGCCAAAAGCGCTCGAGGTGATGTAGATCGGAAAGATGAAAGTCTGGAAAATGGTGGGGAATGGCTGTTCAGCCCAATCCCACAGAGCCCATGCGAAGGTGCCTTTAGATCTCTTAGCTGAAACGTCAGTGTTTGCCATGGCTTCAGTTTAGGGAGCAAGCCGAAAAACAAAGCAACTAAATGATTACAACTAGCTTTCCAATTTCTTGGTCGCCTCCGAGCAC
>CAZZHB010000043.1:0-10390 GCA_964653615.1 uncultured Aquiluna sp. | reverse complement strand
CCTCAATCGCCCGCAGGGGCAAAAACAATCGGAGCTAATTGTCTGAATTACTGCTTATTGCTGGTGCGCTTCGCGAAATGAGCGAGCCCGAGCTCAAGGCAGTCCTTCGGCCGCTGGGTCAATCCGCTTCCTCGCTTGGCGATCTATTTGATCTGGCCAGGGCCATGGTTGGCCGCCGCGAGCTAGAACGCCGCATTCGACTTATGGACGCCGAATCTATCGCTGTCCTGAGGGCTGGC
Source organism: uncultured Aquiluna sp. (assembly GCA_964653615.1). Classification (GTDB taxonomy): domain Bacteria; phylum Actinomycetota; class Actinomycetes; order Actinomycetales; family Microbacteriaceae; genus Aquiluna. Next base: position 10,151 of record CAZZHB010000043.1, on the reverse strand, counting down.
GGCACAAACCGCAAACTTCAGCAACACTTTCTGGCCTCGGAATCTGGCGGCTTTGAATCGGCCGTCGAGTTAGCCAAGGAACTTCAGCCGATCAAGCTAAAGCCTGTGAAGCACGAGCTGCTGAGCAGTGAACTCTCAAACTATGAAACCCAGCTGGCAATCACAGAGATCCTTTTTGCTTGCGAACGTCACTGGCTGGAGGCCGTGAAGGCAGGTTTGCGAGCAGCTGAGGCTAAGGATTTGGCGGCGGTGCTAAAAATGGACCTCGCCCAGCTTCAATTGCGTTTCCAGCTGGCGAAAAAAGCAGGTTTGGTAGACGTAATTGACAACCGATACGTCTCAACAATCAAAGGTTTGCAGTGGCTAGATGCGGATCCGGCTCAGCGCTGGCTCAGCCTGGCCGAGGCGGCGTGGGACTTGCCACAGCTGGAAGCTACCCATAATTCGATAGAGCAACAATTGAGTGCTCAGTATCCGCTGTTTGACCAAAATGACCTTGAGCTGATTCGCTATGGCCACATTCTTGGTCTGCTGAACGATCTTTCACCAACCAAGCTCTTTGAGGCAGCGAGCAAAGATTTGGCAAATGCCGGACAGCTAGTTTGGGATCAGCTTCCAAAGCCAGTCTCCAGAATCATCGTCCAGGGTGATTTGAGCATCATTTCACCGGGTCCGCTCTCTCCAGCTATCCACAAGCAAATAGACCTATTGGGACAGTCGGAAGATTTGGGTTTAGCCTGTCGATTTAGGTTGTCGCTGAACTCTATTTTGCACGCCATGGAGATGGGTTTGAGCGCTAGTGAAATTGAGCAGATCTTGCTCTCGCTATCCGGCTCAGAGCTGCCACAGCCAGTGAGCTACCTGCTGGCCCAAGCGAAGAAGAAGTTCGGTGAATTGACCGTGCGAGCAGGTGAAGGGCAATCGGTTGTAAGTTCCAGCGACCCCATCTTGCTGACTCAAATCCTCAATGAGAGTAGCCTCACCGCTCTGATGCTCAAGAGTGAGAACGGGAACCTAGTTTCTAGGCTGAACCCGAGCCTGATTTACTTCAACCTGCGTGATGCCGGATATCCGGTGATTCAACTTGATGAAAAGGGCAAGGTAGTGGCTCCGAGGCTTTCGCAGGTCTTTGTTGAGCCAGAGACTGTCGATTTGTTTGCCTTGCAAGCCAGGGCTCTACTGAGCGCGGAGGCGAAGTCGCCAAGTCCAGATGATCATCTTCGACAGCTGCAGTTTGCACTCAAGAACAAACTGAAGGTTGGCGTTAGGGTCGACATGCCCGAAGGCATTGTCGAGATTGAGATGACACCTCTAGGCATTGCCGGCGGCAGATTCCGAGGTCGAGACGTAATCAAAGAGGCCGAGCGCACCTTGCCGCTTTCTAGGATCCAGGCCGTCTGGCTCAGTTAGGCTTTAAGGATGTCTACTGGGCCGCTGATTGTGCAATCCGACCGCACGGTGCTGCTCGAAACCGACCACCCGCAGGCAAAGGATGCTCGTCATGAGCTGGCAATCTTCGCTGAACTTGAGCGTGCTCCGGAGCACATCCACACCTACAGAATTACTCGCTTGGGTCTATGGAATGCTCGAGCCGCTGGACATGATGCCGAATACATCATCGATTCACTCAAGCGCTGGAGCAAATATCCAGTTCCGGAGGGCGTAGAGCGTGAGATTCGTTCCACAATCGAACGCTACGGAAAGCTAGTAATCGATCGTGATGAAGGTGGACTCAGGCTTACTGGCGCTACCGCTTCGATTCTGATTGAAGTCGCGAGCAACCGAAAGATTTCCGAGCTCCTAGATGAACGCCTTGAGAATGCTTATCGGGTCAAAGACTGGGCTCGTGGCCAACTTAAGCAAGAGCTGCTAAAACTGGGCTGGCCGGCTGAAGACCACGCTGGCTTCACACCTGGCACGCCGTTTGAGATCAATCTGGACCAGACCCTGTGGCAATTGCGCGACTACCAAAAAGAGGCGGTTGCCAAGTTTGAATTAGGCGGTTCCGGAGTTGTGGTGTTGCCGTGCGGTGCGGGCAAGACCCTGGTAGGTGCGGCAACCATGGCTGAAATCAAGACCAACACCTTGATTTTGGTCACCAACACCGTCTCCGCTAGGCAGTGGCGAGATGAGCTGCTTGCAAGAACCTCCCTCAAAGAAGAAGACATCGCCGAGTACTCGGGGTCAACCAAAGATATTGGTCCGGTGACAATTGCCACCTACCAAATTCTGACCACAAAGCGTAAGGGTGAGTTTGCGCACCTGGAGCTACTTAACGCCCGAGACTGGGGACTGATCATTTATGACGAAGTTCACCTTCTGCCGGCACCTATTTTCAAGATGACTGCAGACCTGCAGGCCAGGCGTCGATTGGGCTTAACCGCGACCTTGGTTCGCGAGGATGGCCGCGAGTCTGACGTGTTTTCACTTATCGGGCCCAAACGTTTTGATGCACCTTGGAAGGACATCGAGGCCCAGGGTTATATTGCGCCCGCAAGCTGCTTTGAGGTCAGAGTTAGTCTGCCCGATGAGGTGCGCATGGACTACGCAATCGCCGACCAGGATGCCAGATTTAGGATCGCTGCCACGGCCGATGCCAAGCTGCCAATCATTAGAGAGCTGTTGAAAAAACACAAGGGTGAGCCAACCTTGATCATCGGTCAATACCTAGATCAAATTGAAGAGGTTTCGCAGGGCTTGGGAATACCTAAGCTAACGGGCGAGACTCCAGTAGATGAGCGAGAGCAGCTATTTGCCAAGTTCCGCCGGGGCGAGTTAACTGCCCTAGTGGTCTCTAAGGTGGCTAACTTTTCGATTGACCTACCAGAGGCATCGGTTGCGATTCAAATTTCCGGAGCTTTCGGTTCCAGGCAAGAAGAAGCCCAACGCCTAGGTCGTTTGCTCAGACCAAAAGCCAATGGTCGTTCGGCGTCTTTCTACACCCTGGTGGCAAGAGACACCGTCGAGCAGGACTTTGCTCAGAACCGCCAGCGCTTTTTGGCAGAGCAGGGTTATTCCTATGAAATCTTGGATGCAGACGAAATCTAGACATCCAGATTATTCTCAGGAATCTTCCAGTTAGTTAGTTCATGCTTATGGCATGGAGAGCCTAAAAGTACTTGTAGTTGATGATGAACCAAACATTCGCGACCTGCTTTCAGCAAGCCTGCGATTCGCTGGGCACCAGGTGCTCACATCCCCCAACGGCACTGACGCCATAGCCAAGATCATCGACACTCAGCCCGATATCGTGCTGCTGGATGTCATGCTTCCGGACATCTCTGGTTTTGGTGTCACCAAGAAGATTCGCTCGATGGGAATCGAGACTCCAATTTTGTTTCTAACCGCGCGCGATGAGACCGAAGACAAGGTGACTGGCTTGACCGTCGGTGGCGATGACTACGTCACCAAGCCATTTAGCCTCGATGAGATTGTGGCTCGCATTGCCGCGATTATGCGCCGCACCGGCAAGGACTCTGATGGCCAATCAGTAATCCGGGTGGGCGAACTCGAGATGAATGAAGATGCGCACGAAGTGACGGTCGGTGGAGAGGTTGTTGAGCTATCCCCTACCGAGTACCAGCTGCTTCGCTACCTAGCCAGCAACCCAAACCGGGTGCTAACTAAGGCGCAAATTCTGGATCACGTTTGGGAGTATGACTTCAACGGTGAGATGGGTATTGTCGAGTCATACGTCTCTTACCTAAGAAAGAAGCTAGACCCGTTGAGCACTGAGCCACTGATCGTCACTAAGCGAGGCGTGGGATACATGCTCAAGGGTCCAAAGGGCTAGTTAGTTGAAGAACAAGTTCCAGTGGGCATGGGAGCGCATTTCCCTAAGATCAAAGCTGACCGCACTTTCGGTCGGTTTGATTGGGTTGCTGCTCGCAGTCTCAAGTGCTGGAACTGTTGCTCTGCTGAGCACCTACCTGCAGCGCAATACCGACACTTTGCTGGTGGCAACAGCCTCGACTCTTTCCTCTGAGAATCCCCTGCTTTTGGATCGCCGGGTGGCAAACGGTGAGCTGACCCTACCGTCGCTCCCAAGCGACTACTACATCGCAATCTTGAACGAGGACGGACAGCAGTTTCTTGGCCTGGTCTCCTCCGCCGGCAACAAGCGTGTTACACCTAACTTCTCAACCTTCACCCTCGAAGTTGTAGAGCAGACTCAGGGCATCCCTTTTGAGGTTGAGGTGCAAAACCGTAATGGGTCTGACACCACCTGGCGAATTGTTGCTTTGCCGTTGAATAGGGCGCTGGGTTCAGTTGTGGTGGCACTGCCCACCAACACCAATCGCCAGATCATTAATGAATACGGCAGCATCGGCGGTCGATTTGGAATCTTCTTGATCGTGCTCTCGGGCCTAAGTATTTGGCTCACCATTACCTCAGCACTTAGGCCTCTGCGAGAAGTCGAGCGAACCGCTCAGTCGGTAAAGGCTGGCCAGTTCTCATCACGACTTATTGAACGTCATGACAAGACCGAAATCGGTCGACTAAACCGAGCCCTAAACAGCATGCTCGATTCCATCGAGTCTGCGGTGCGCGGCAAGGATAAGACCCTGGAGCAGATGCGCAGGTTCGTCTCCGACGCCAGCCACGAGTTGAGAACTCCACTGGTTACGGTTCGAGGTTATGCCGAGCTTTATCGCATGGGAGCGATCAAAAAGCCTAAGGACGTAGCCGAGGCCATGGAGCGAATTGAATCTGAAGCCATTCGCATGTCCGGTTTGGTTGAATCACTGCTCACCCTGACGAGGATGGATGAACTGGGTCAACTTGCAACCCAGAAGGTCACAATCGATTCGATAGTTGGGCCGGTCATCAAGGATGCCGCAGTAGCAAACCCAGGAGTTAAATTCGAATTCGAAGACAACTCCAAGAGCATTCAGGTTGAGCTAGATGCAGACAGAATCAAGCAGGTGCTGACCAACCTGGTGGCAAATGCCTCGCGTTTCGCTCCGAAAGACTCGACTGTTACCGTGACGGCGAGCAAGGAGCAAAAGAACATTCTTATCTCAGTAATCGACCGCGGTGAAGGCATCCCTGAGCCGCTTCAGGAAAAGGTCTTCGACCGTTTCTATCGTGCCGATAACTCCAGAAATCGTGAAACCGGTGGTTCTGGGCTGGGTCTAGCCATTGCTAGATCCATCGTGAATGCTCACGGTGGCAGAATCTGGGTCGAGACCACAGAGGGTGGTGGGGCCACCTTCCGCTTCGAGATTCCATTCGCGCAACCAAAGTAGTTAAAAGCAAAAGCCGGGGTGTTTCCACCCCGGCTTTTTTGTGCTTACTTCTTTAGAAGTCCATTCCTGCACCTGCGTCGCCAGCAGGAGCTGCAGCTGGCTCTGGACGCTCGGCAACAACTGCCTCGGTGGTTAGGAATAGACCTGCGATGGAAGCTGCGTTCTGCAGAGCAGAGCGAGTTACCTTCACTGGGTCGTTGATACCAGCCTTGAGCATGTCTACATACTCACCGGTAGCGGCGTTTAGACCGTGACCGGAAGGTAGGTTGGAGACCTTGTCGGCAACCACACCTGGCTCTAGACCTGCGTTTAGCGCAATCTGCTTTAGTGGCGCAGAGATTGCAACAGACACAATGCGAGCACCAGTTGCCTCGTCACCAGTTAGGTTCAGACCATCGAAAGCAACCTTGCCAGCCTGTAGTAGAGCAACTCCACCACCGGCGACGATGCCTTCCTCAACAGCTGCCTTTGCGTTGCGGACTGCGTCCTCAATGCGGTGCTTGCGCTCCTTGAGCTCAACCTCAGTTGCTGCACCTGCCTTGATAACAGCCACACCGCCGGCTAGCTTGGCTAGACGCTCCTGTAGCTTCTCGCGGTCGTAGTCAGAGTCGGTGTTCGAGATCTCGCGGCGAATCTGCTCAACGCGGCCCTTGATCTGCTCAGAGTCACCAGCACCCTCAACGATGGTGGTCTCGTCCTTGGTGATTACCACCTTGCGAGCGCGTCCCAGCATTGCTAGTTCGGTGTTCTCAAGCTTTAGACCAACCTCTTCGGCGATAACCTGTCCACCGGTCAAGATTGCGATGTCCTGCAGCATTGCCTTGCGACGGTCACCAAAGCCTGGAGCCTTTACGGCAACAGACTTGAAGATGCCACGGATCTTGTTTACAACCAAGGTTGCCAAAGCTTCGCCCTCGATGTCCTCGGCGATGATTAGCAGTGGCTTACCAGCCTGCATAACCTTGTCAACAATTGGGAGCAGGTCCTTCATGTTGGAGATCTTGTTGTTTGCAATGAGGATGTATGCATCCTCCAAGATTGCTTCCTGGCGCTCTGGGTCGCTCACCATGTAGGCGGAGACGTAACCCTTGTCAAAGCGCATACCCTCGGTTAGCTCTAGCTGAATTCCGAAAGTGTTTGACTCCTCAACGGTTACCACACCTTCCTTACCAACCTTGTCGATGGCCTCGGCGATGATCTCACCGATGACAGAGTCACCTGCGGAGATAGACGCGGTAGCAGCAATCTGCTCCTTGGTCTCAACTGGCACGGCCATCTTCAGTAGTGCCTCGGTGACAGCGGCAGATGCCTTGTCGATACCGCGCTTTAGTGAGATTGGGTCTGCACCGGCAGCCACGTTGCGAAGGCCTTCCTTTACTAGCGCCTGGGCTAGCACGGTTGCGGTGGTGGTTCCGTCACCGGCAACGTCATCGGTCTTCTTAGCAACTTCCTTGACCAGCTCTGCACCGATCTTCTCAAGTGGGTCGCTTAGCTCAATTTCCTTAGCGATCGAAACACCATCGTTGGTGATGGTTGGGGCGCCCCACTTCTTCTCTAGAACGACATTGCGTCCACGAGGTCCAAGGGTCACCTTCACGGTGTCGGCCAGAATGTTTAGGCCGCGCTCTAGTCCACGACGAGCGTCTTCATTGAAGTGAATATTTTTTGCCATTTGGGTTTCTCCCGTTTGCGGTTATAAAGATTTGGTTTAGCACTCGGCATAGTTGAGTGCTAATACATTTTTAGCACTCTCAGGTCCAGAGTGCAAGTGAAAGGCCGATGTGCTTTCGCACATCGGCCTGACTGTTAGATCTTGTTCTATTAGAGGACGGTAACGTTCTCGGCCTGAGGGCCCTTGTCACCGGTCTTTACGTCGAACTCGACTCGCTGGTTTTCCTTCAATTCGCGGTAACCATCGGTCTGGATAGCGGAGAAGTGTACGAATACGTCTGGACCGCCGTCCTGAGTGATGAAACCAAAACCCTTTTCAGAGTTGAACCACTTTACGGTTCCTTGTGCCATGTTGATGCTCCTGATGCAATTCCGGCATTCGAGTACTTCACGAATGCATCGGGCTTCAACCTAGGTCCCACTCCGACATCCCCACTTTACGCACTTATGCTTGGAAAACCAAGGAAATGCAAAACCTATTTTTTGTGTTATTAAAGGGTTATAAAGCGATTTAGTGAAAGTTGAATTGATGTACGAGGTCTATAAAACCGACGAGCAGTGGAAAGCGGAACTAACCGAGTTCGAATATCACGTGCTTCGTATGGCGGGAACCGAGCGCGCTTACACCGGAGAGCTGCTTGATGAGAAGCGCGCCGGCAGCTACCACTGTCGCGGCTGCGATGCCTTTTTGTTTGAGGCGGACACCAAGTTTGACTCACACTGTGGCTGGCCAAGTTTCTACAAGCCTCAGGACAACGACGCCATTGAATACATCGAAGACCGCTCCCACGGCATGGTCCGCACCGAAGTGCGTTGCGCCAAGTGCGGTGGCCACCTTGGCCACGTCTTTGAAGACGCCCCTCAAACCCCAACCGGAGATCGCTACTGCATCAACTCTGTGAGCATCACATTCAAACCAGCTCAGTAGAGTAAAGCCATGGCAAAATTTTCGGCTGGAACTGGCTCAATCTATGGGTTCGGTTTTATTGGCGCAGTCATCTACTACATCTCGACCGCTACAGATTTCTGGATGGGCTTGCTGGGCTTTTTGAAAGCACTGGTCTGGCCAGCATTCTTGGTATACGAACTGCTCAAGTCGCTAGGCGCTTAGTTTCTTGGGCACAATAATCAACGTCCTGGCCATTGTGCTTGGTTCGGCTTTGGGCGTTCTACTCGGCAATCGACTATCCGAGAAAATGAGCCGCACTCTCACCGACGCCATGGGTCTGATTGTGTTGGTCATCGGTGCCCTCAACCTGGCGGATCTCAGCGATGAAGCATTCGCAGGTGCCACAGGCATTTTTCCAACAATTTTGGTGGTGCTGGCAGCGCTGATCTTGGGAGGCGTTACCGGGTCACTTCTTAGAATCGAAGAACGCTTGGAGAAGTTTGGGGTTTGGCTTCAGGCCAAGACCAAGGGCAAAGGCGACAAGGACTTGTTCATTCAGGGCTTTGTAAATGCAGCCCTACTTTTCACAATCGGACCAATGGCCATCCTTGGTGCCTTGCAGGATGGCTTGGGTGAGGGTTTTGATATCCTGGCCCTCAAGTCGACTCTGGATGGCTTTACCGCAGTGGCATTCTCTTCGACCATGGGCTGGGGTGTTGCGTTCTCTGCAATTCCAGTCGGACTCTGGCAGGGCTTGCTGACAATTCTGTCGGCCAGCGTTGGATCCGTGCTTTCCCAGGCTGCTGTTGCCTCGATCACAGCCACCGGTGGCATTTTGCTTTTGGGCACCGGCCTGCGCGTGCTGCAGATTCGCATGGTTTCAGTTGCAGACCTACTTCCGGCGCTGATTTTCGCTCCGGTGATTACTTTGGTTCTGGCGACTACCCTCGGCCAGTAATTCGGTCTACATCTCCCAAAATGGCATCAAAGTCTGCTTCGGACATCAGGCCAAGCTGAGCGGCGGACTGCTTGACTGAGAGCTTATGTTCCTGGGCGTGCTTGGCAATCTGTGAAGCGGCTTCGTAGCCCAGGGTCGGGGCCAATGCGGTTACCAGTCCGATGGAATTCTCGACCGTGTATTTGAGGTATTCCACGTTCGCAGTAATACCGTCAATACAGAAATCAGCCAGTATCTGACAAGCCTTGCGCAGGTATACCAGGTTCATCATCAGCGACCTAGCGATGATTGGCTCAAAGGCATTGAGCTGCAATTGGCCCGCCTCAGACGCCATGGTGACGGTTAGGTCATTGCCAATTACCTGGAATGCGATTTGATTTACCGCCTCAGGGATAACTGGATTCACCTTGCCCGGCATGATTGAGGATCCTGCCTGCCTTGCCGGCAGGTTAATCTCACCAAAACCGGCTCTTGGACCTGAGGAGAGAAGCCTGAGGTCATTGGAGATCTTTGACATCTTGGTTGCTAGGCGCTTTAGCACAGACGAAATCGAGATGAAGACACCGGTATCGCTGGTGGCCTCAATCAGGTTCTCGGCCAACCTAAACGGGTGCTCGCAAATCTCACTCAGGATATCGACCACCAGTTCGGCATAACCATCTGGGGTGTTCAGCCTGGTACCGATTGCTGTGCCACCAAGGTTTAGTTCGCTAAGCAGCGGGATGATTTCCCGTAGTCGACTTTGATCCTCACCCAATGTCAGCGACCAAGCGGTGAACTCCTGGCCCAGGGTCATTGGCACGGCGTCCTGTAGCTGAGTGCGACCCATCTTTAGCACGTCTTTGAATTCGACCGCTTTTTTATCAATCGCATCCCTGAGGTATTGGACTTGTTTGGCAAGCTCCAGGCTCTCGATAATCAGGGAAACCTTGATGGCGGTTGGGTAAACGTCATTGGTTGATTGCGACGCGTTCACGTGGTTTAGCGGATGAATCTTGTCGTATTCGCCTTTGGTAAATCCTGCAATTTCCAGAGCGCGGTTAGCGATGACCTCATTGGCATTCATATTGGTGGAGGTTCCAGCACCACCTTGAATGGCGTCCACCGCAAACTCGGCATCCCACAACCCGTCCCGCACCTCAATCGAGGCAGCGATGATTGGATCGGCAATCTCTTTGGTGATTACATCAAGCTCTAGGTTTGCCTTTGCTGAAGCTTCCTTAATGAAGCCCAAACCGCGCACCAAAGACCTATAGTGCCCGATGGGGACTCCGGTTATTGGAAAGTTTTCAATGGCTCTAAGGGTATGAATTCCCCAGTAGGCGTTGGCGGGGATTTCGCGCTCCCCAAGAAGATCGTGCTCTAACCTCGTTGTCATCACACG
>CAZZHB010000042.1:0-10442 GCA_964653615.1 uncultured Aquiluna sp. | reverse complement strand
CAGAACAAACCGCGACCAAACACAACTAGAGCTGCAGGCAAAACAAGCAGCGCGGCAATCATCGCGATGACGATTCCTGTGGCACAGACCAACCCGAGGGTGCGGTTACCACCCAGCTCCGCGAGGGTGAGCGTTAGAAGTGCGAGGGTGACTGTTCCACCCGAGGCCAAAATCGCAGGTCCAGCCCCGCGAACTGCTGCACGCATCGCTGCGTAACGATCCTCGTGGCGAAGGAGTTCCTCCCGATAACGCGCAATCAACAACAGCGCATAGTTGGTTCCGGCACCGAACACCAGCACCGACAAAATTCCAGTTACCGAACCGTCTGGCACCATGCCAAACAGGGTTGCAACCTGGCGACCAAGCTGACCGGCCATGCCGTCTGCGACACCTACAACCAGCAGTGGCACTAGCCACAAAACTGGTGAGCGGTAGGTGACAAGTAGCAATACGGCAACCACGATCACGGTGGATAGCAGCAGCGTGAAGTCAGCACCTGCAAAAACGTTGTTCAGGTCTGCCTGGAAACCCTCCGGACCGGTTAGGTAAACCTCGAGTCCAGATGGCATGTCCTCTTTTGCAAGTTCACGAAGCTCGGCGGCTCGTTCTGCAACTACCTCGACCTCATCGGTCTTGTCTAGGGGCACGGTTACAACCGCCACTTTGCCATCATCAGAAACTTGGGCCGGAGGAACAAATGGCTGGCCCTGAATCTCTAGGTTGGTGAATTCAAGGAACTTCTCGTTCACACCACCAACTGGCATCTGGGCCATTGGGTCAAACTTGCCCTGCAACCACTCGAGCTGGCTGTCGGTGAACTTAGTCTCTGACTTATAGACCAACACCGCTGCGGTCGCATCGGAGCCGGGCAGGGTCTCAAGGGCTGCATTTACAAGAGCGGTCTCGGAGTCAGATGGCAGACCGTTGGTGGGTGCAGTCTCGGTGGTTGCCGCACGAAGCGGGCCAAAGGCTAGGCCTGCGAAAACAAGTCCGATTAGCAGGGTAACCCAGGCGGTCTTTCTGCCCGTGATGAAGTTCAAAATCAAATTCATAATTTCCTAAATTGTTTTAGTAACTAAATTACTTTAGGACTAAACTATTTTCCATGTCAAACTCTTCCCAGCATCAAGTTGTTTCGGGGAATACAAATTCCCCATCTCAACTAATGAGAAGGCTATTCAGGTTGAACCAGGAATACAGCCGCGCTCTGGGAGAGCAGCTAGAGGTAAATCCCACCGACTTCAGGGTTATGGAGTTTCTAATGGAGAATGGCTCTGCTACGCCGAGCTCTATTGCGAGCGCGATTGGTGTCACCGCGGGAGCTCTAACTCAAAGCCTCGATCGGCTCGAACGGGTTGGCCACACAACGCGTGAGCGAAACCCGAGTGATCGAAGATCTATAAGAGTGGTAGCAAACCCGAACTCACTTGAAAGAGTTTGGTCTGAAATTCAACCTTTGATAGATGCTTCAGCGTCAGTACTGGATTCAATGTCTGAAGCGGAGCAAGAAGCAGTTTCCAAGTATCTAAAGTCGATGCTTGATGCTCACGAATCTAAGCTGTCGCAAAAATCCCGCTAGCCTAGCGCGCCGCCTCAGACTTCCCAGTTGAAGCATGTGCCGCTGCGATGGCTCGCTTTCCAGCCGGGAGAAAAACTGCAATCAGTGCGATTGCTACGGTCGCAGCGCCGGTAACAATCAACAAAAGCTCAACTGACACCACATCCGCCAGCGGACCCAAAACCGCCATGCCGAGTGGCATCGCCACCGACATCACGATTCCCACAAAGCCGAATACGCGACCCTGTCGCTCCGGCTCCACGGTTTCCTGCAACAGGGTCATGGCGGATGTTGAGAAGGCAGGAACAATCAATCCGATTAGGAAGAACAGGCTGTAGAACAAGATCAGATTTGTGGTGAATCCCATCACAATCGCAAGCACACCAAACAATGCCGAGGTGGTGATGATTGTCGTGAGGCGATCTAACTTGCTGGCAAGAATTGCCATTAGTGCTCCGCCTAACACCATGCCGACACCGAATGAGATTTCCAGAACCGTAAGCTTCCAAACTTCGGTGCCGAAGTTTCTAACCAGCATCAACGGTGAGAGGTTAGATGGCGCCACAATCAGTAAGAACACGATGCCGAAGATCGCAATTACCCAGCGAACCAACTCGTGCGTGAAGGTGTAGTTGATTCCCTCTTTGAGATCAGCGAAGTAGGAAGGCTTGTCCAAACTCGCAACCCTAGCCAAAGGTGGAACCGCAACTGTTGCAACCAGGGCGACTCCGATGATGGCGGTAATGACATCGATAAACAAGATGCCTACCAGCGAGAAGTTGGCGTAGACCGCAGCCGCTGCGATTGGAGCAAGCAGGGTCAGTGATGACTGCACGCTGCTGTTGATTCCATTGACCTGCATCAGCTTCTCGGTTGGAACAATCTGTGGCATAAGTGCCGAGACTGCAGGTGCCTGAACACCTGCACCAAATGACCTAATCGCCATCACCAAGAAGATCAACCAGAGGTCATCGATTCCCGAGAGCATCATCAGCGCTAGGCCGAAGGTTGCCAGCGCGATCGAGAGGTCAGCGGCGATGATCATGAACTTGCGGTTGATGCGGTCTGCCCAAACCCCTGCAAACACCGAAACCACAGCCTGGGGCAAGAACCCGAAAACAGCAGATAGAGCCAGCACTGCACCGGATTTGGTGGTGAGAGTCAGGTGCCACATGATTGCGTACTGCACCAGCATGGAACCAAAAGTGGTGACGGTCTGTCCGACCAAGAAGAGAGCTACCTTCTTCTTCCAACCAGCAAGAACGGTGGCGGGAGAAGTTGATTCTGGCTGCGTATCTGACACTTGACTACTTTCTTGGGCTAACAGCAAATGCTACCGCGGCGAGCAGCGAGAGGTAAACGGCTATTCCCAGGTCAGAGCGCTGCTTCGGAAAGCAATAGCTTCGCGACCTCGGAGGGGGCTTCTCTAACTAGGTCGTGACCAAACTCCCACGTGTGAACTCGCCAGCCAACCCCGTTCGAGGCCCGAATGAAACTCGGCTTGATCGGGCTAGGGACATTGGGATCGTGAAACCACTCTGAAGCAAAAATAAATACCTTGTCCAATTCGTTGAAGCCAGACAAGTTGTACTCAAGTTTTTGCAACTTGGTTCCAATCGGGTGAGGCTGCACTCGAGGCTCATAGCCTGTGAGCCACTCGTCTGGATAGATGGCTAGTCCGTCTTTGCAAAGCGTTAACATGTGATCGCGATCATGAGTAGGCATAAGCTCCCACTCGCTCTGCCCCGGTTCTGGCAATTGTGCGTCAAGATAAACGAGTTTCTTTACCGCACCATTAGATCTTCCCGCCACCCCGGTAATCACCATTCCGCCATAGCTCCAACCTACGAGAATCACATCGGTTAGCTGATTCACTTCGATTACGTGAAGCACGTCTTCAATGTGGGTGTCTAGATTGATGGGTCTAGTGAAAACCGAGTTTGGGTCTAAGCCCGAAAGGGTCGGCGTGAATACTCGATGACCCATTTGCTCAAGTGCCGGCGCGATGGGATCCCAGTACCAGCCGCCGTGGAATGTACCCGCCACCAAAACAATGTTTGCCATGCGATGAGCCTATGACTTAAAGCAAAAACCCACTCGTGGAGGAGTGGGTTTTCGTGGCTAGTGAGGGATTCGAACCCCCGAAGGCTGAGCCGGCTGATTTACAGTCAGATCCCTTTGGCCGCTTGGGTAACTAGCCAGATGCGCTTTTTTAGGACGCGATGCAAAAGAATAGCCGATTTTTGCCTTACAAACTAGCGGTGCGGATTGTAAAGCTTTACAGTTTCTCTTTATGGTCGGAATTATCGAGGTTGCAGAGCGTGCTGGGGTATCTACCGCCACCGTCTCAAGAGCACTCAATGGCAAGAGCCACGTCTCAGCTAGAGCACGCGAAAAGGTCCTAAAAGCCGCTCAGGAACTGGGATATGTGGCATCTTCCTCGGCCTACACCCTGGCTACCGGACGCTCCAAGAACATCGGTGTTGTAATGCCATATATTGACCGCTGGTTTTTCTCTGCGGTACTGGATGGTGCTGTAAACGCACTTGTAAACCGCGGTTACGATGTAACGCTTTACAGTCTTTCCGGAGGTCCTGCCTCCAGAAAGCGCGTCTTCGAAGACTTAGTACTTCGTAAGCGCGTGGATGGCGTGCTAACCGTTGCGGTGAAACTTTCCGAAGGTGAGCTCAAGCGCCTGAGTGAACTGCAAAAGCCCATTGTTGGTATTGGTGGCCCAATCCCAGGCGCTCGTTCAATCTCGATTGACGATGAGGGTGCTGGTCGACTTGCTACCCAGCACTTGATTTCACTGGGCCACACCAAGGTCGGCATGATCTCTGGAACTCCGGCGACCGAGATGGACTTCCACCAGCCCTACCTTCGCCGCACCGGCTACCAAGAAGCACTATTGGATGCGAATTTGGACTTCGACCCGAAGTGGGTTGCAGAGGCTGACTTCACTGTCAGCGGTGGCTACGTTGCTGCAAAGCAGATGCTGGGCGATCCACGCAATGCACCAACTGCGCTGTATTGCGCATCTGATGAAATGGGCTTTGGAGCGATTCAAGCTGCCCGCGACCTAGGACTTCGAGTGCCACAGGACATCAGCGTCATCGCGATGGACGGTCACCCAATGGGTGAGTTCTATGGACTCTCCACCATCGACCAGAAGACCAACCTTCAAGGAGCTCGCGGAGCGGACATGCTGGTGGACATTCTGGAATCTGGCGATGACCGTCAGCTTATGAACACTGAGCAATTGACCACCTGGCCAATCGACTTGGTGGTGCGATCTTCCACGGCCAAGCAGGCTACTAACTAGAATTTGCCTTATGGCTGATTCATCATTCGACGTAGTTTCTAAAGTTGACCACCAAGAGGCAGACAACGCCCTGAACCAGGCTGCCAAGGAAGTCGAGCAGCGCTACGACTTCAAGGGCACTGACGCCTCCATCGCGTGGAGCGGTGAGAAGGTCATGATCAAGGCCAACTCAGAGGACCGCGCCAAGGCAGTTTTGGATGTCTTCGAAACCAAGCTCATCAAGCGCGGCATCTCTCTGAAGTCACTAGACGCTGGTGAGCCATACGCTTCCGGCAAGGAATACCGAATCGAAGCAACATTGAAAAACGGTATCGATCAAGAGAACGCCAAGAAGATCTCGAAGTTGATTCGCGACCAGGGGCCAAAGAGCGTGAAGGCTCAGATTCAGGGCGATGAGCTTCGCGTGAGCTCGAAGTCTCGTGATGACCTGCAGGAGACCATGGCGCTATTGCGCGGTGCGGACCTAGAGGTTGACCTTCAGTTCACTAACTTCCGCTAACCCAGAGCGATAAACCCGGTGCCGTTTCCGGTCACCGAAAACAATCTTGCGTCTGCAACAAATGCTGCTTTTCCGCGACCGATGGTTAGCGTCTCGTCTTTGCTGGTTGAGATTGTCAGCTCACCCTGAGTACAAACCACTATGGCTGTGTTTGGAAGCTCCATGTCCATCAGCATCACGCTGGCACTTGGCTCGACCCGGTAAACCTTGAAGTCCTGGGCTGCGGTGGGATACTCCCAGATGCCCTGGTTTAGCTTCCTAACCGCAATCTTTGGCTCAGCTAGTTCTGAATAGTCCAAAACCTTCAGTAGTTCACGGACATCCACTGGCTTCGAGGTCAATCCCCCGCGCAGCACGTTGTCACTCGATGCCATCACCTCAACACCTAGGCCTTCGAGGTAGGCGTGAATGTTTCCAGCCGGTAGATACAAACCCTCACCTGGCTCAAGCGTCACCAGATTCATAAAGACCGAAACCAAAATGCCAAGGTCCTGGCCATACTGCTGAAACAGCTGCTCAATGAGTCGATCGCGCTTTCTGCCCAGCACTGATGCGTGTGCAACCAGGGTCAAAATCAACTCTGGTTTTGACTCATAAATCCACTGCATCGCGGGCTGGTAGCCACCGAGAGTGAACACTTCCGCCAACGACGCAAAGCTCTCGTGGGCGTCAGCAAGTGCATCGAGATCTGCCCTAAGTTCCTCGATCGGCCTAAAACCACAAAGTGCCCTGAAGTCGGTGACCGCGATTATCAACTCAGGCTTGTGATTGGCATCCGAGTATGAGGGGTGTTGGTTCAGAAACTGTCGGGCCGCATGTTCTTTACTCGGATGGGCTTGAATCGATAGCGGATTGGCCGCGGCCAAGAACTTGACCAGATAACCAAGTTCTCCATAGCGATCGGTCAGCGAACCACCTTGCTGATCTAAAACCTGAGCCGGCGCAGTTGGATGGGTTCCAAACCACTGCTCCGCAATTGGATACTCGGGCTGCTCTATGCCCAAAAGATCAGAGAGCAACTCGCTTGAACCCCACGCGTAATTCATGGGTTTGTTGCCGAGCGGGAAAAGAGTCATGGCTTACTTCTGCCTGTCTTCAAGAACAATGATTGGCATTGGTGAGGTTGGAGGTGAAACGGAATCCAGATCTGCCTGTTTCGCTCGCTGTGCGAACTGATGGGCGATCAAGCCAGAGATCACCGCAAGGGTTACCGGGAAGAAGAAGGCTAGCGAGAGACCAACGCCCTCAGCCAAAGCCCCCATCAGAGTCTTTGCCATAACCGACATCATTGAGCTCATCAGTGATAGCCGAGATACTGCCCATGCGGTTGATACCCCAGGAATGTGACCAGCCGCCGACATGAAAGTCGGTGCTCCAGGGGCGAGCCCGAGACCCGCCACCAGCCAGAGCGCCATGGTTACCGCGAGTGCTAAAACGCTGGAGCTGTCGGCAAGGACGGGCGCGAAGATAGCGGCTAGGGCTAGAACACCAGCTGCCATGAATGCGCCACGAGATGCAATCAGGTTGGGGTGATATTTCTCTGCCAACCTGGTCATGGACAGTCGTCCAATAATCATTCCAACCATGAAGGCCGCAAATGGCAGTGACCTTAGGGCCAAATCAGCATTGAGCACGTCTCGAGCAAAAACCGCAGCCCAGTCGATTACCGCCACCTCTGGGTAGACGATGCCAAATGTTCCAAGCGCAAGCAGGACCAGCTGTGCCGGGATCTGATAGAACTTGCGCTTGACTACACCGGCGCGTTCTTCAAGGTGGCCATCCTCGGTTGGAGAAAGCAGCCAGCGCAGCGCGAACTCAAAGACGATGATGTTCAAAATTGCCACGATGACCAGGAACTGCTCGAGCTCTAAAAACATCGTCGAGAGACCACCGGTCACGGCAGCACCAACTGCACCCAGGCTCCAACCGGCGTGAAAACGACCGATCACATTCTTTGTGATCTTCTTCTGCAGCAGCACCGAGTGGGAGTTCACCGAGACGCCGAGGATCGACATGAAGAAGTTGAAGCCCATGTTGATAAAGAACCAGAGCAGTGGTTCTGAGGTGAGTCCCAGCAAGACCAGGAACAGAGCACCGAAGTAATTGCCAAAGCGAATTAGGGTTCTTGGTCCAAATCGCATAATCAATCGAGAGACAAAAAACAGTGGAGTAATCGAACCAATAACACCAAAGCCGATGATGGTTCCCCAGGTGGCAAAAGATACGCCCAGGCGATCAATAAACTCCGGCACCCAGGCTACTGAGCTGAGTGCGATGTGGCCGGTGAAGGTAAAGGTAATCAGCATCGCAATTTGTGCTTTGCGAAGCCTCTTGCCCGAGAGCTTTTCCAACTACTTAGAGCCTTCGAGAATCGAGGCAATCTCCTCGCGGTCAAAGAGCTTCTTGCGTTCGCGGCCATCTTGAGCGCCAAGAGCTAGCTCTTTGGCATCGAGGGTCAGCCAGTCTTTCCACTCCAAATACTTCACGCCGCGAGAATCCAAAGTGGCAAGAATCTCAGACTCTGCTGGTTTGGACGGTTGCCACCACATTGCTCTATCGGCAATGACATGGGAAATGGTTTCGATGGCATCTGCCTTGGTGTGACCGATCAGACCAACTGGTCCGCGCTTAATCCAGCCGGTGCAGTAAACACCAGGAATTTGCTTGCCGGCATCATCCAGCACGCGTCCCTCGCTGTTTTGAATTACACCGTGCTTTGAGTCAAACGGAATCTCATCGACCGCAGACCCGAAGTAGCCAACCGCTCGGTAAACCGCCTGGACTGGGAAAGTCTCGTATTCATCAATTGGCGTTACGTTGCCGGTGCCATCAAGCTTGGTGCGCTGAACCTTGAGTCCAACCACCTTGCCATCTTCACCCAGTACTTCGACCGGTGCCGAGAAGAAGTGCAGGTGCAGTCTGCGCTCTTCGTGAGCCTGTGGGTTCTCCCTCAGATCCTCCAGGGTCTTAACCATTACGCGAATCTGGTTGTTGCTATCGATCGCTGCCTGAGAGCCTTCGTCGTACTGGAAGTCCTCTTCGTAAACGATTGACTGCACGCCCTCGACGTGGAGTGCCTCACGAAGTTCTAGCGGGCTGAACTTCACCTGCGCTGGTCCTCGGCGACCAAAGACATGCACATCAGTCACAGGAGAAGCCTTTAGGCCTTCGTAAACGTGGTCTGGGATGTCGGTAGATAGCAGGTCGTCTGGGCGCTTGATGAGCATGCGAGCGACATCCAGTGCCACGTTGCCGTTACCAATCACAGCAATCTGCTTGGCATCCAGCGGCCAGCTGCGAGGGAAGTCAGGGTGGGCGTCATACCAGTTGACAAAGTCTGCAGCTCCATAAGAGCCATCAAGCTCAATGCCTGGAATCTTTAGGTCGGCATCCGAAATGGCACCGGTGGCAAAAATGACTGCGTTGTAGTGCTGCTTTAGATCATCCAGGGTGATGTCGGTGCCGTACTTGACGTTGCCGAAAAAGCGAATGTCGCCGCGGTCTAGAACTTCATAGAGCGCGCGAATGATGCCTTTGATTCTTGGGTGATCAGGAGCAACTCCGTAGCGAACCAGACCATATGGCGCAGGCAGCAGATCAAACAGGTCGATTGAAACTTCGAAGTCACGTTCTGCTTTGAGAATCAGATCCGATGCGTAAATTCCAGCAGGTCCTGCTCCGATTACCGCCAAACGTAGTTTTGCCACTTACTTACCTCTAACCTTGCCGATCAACAACTGCGCCGGCAAATGCAAGCAGTGCCGCCTTTACGCTCGAGGCAGGAAGCGGCTCTAGAGCTGCCTTTGCCCGTTTGGCCCAACCATTGGTGATGCTCAATGACTCAGCCATCACAGCGTGCCCACGCAACCTAACCAACACATCCTGAAGGTCATCTTCTTCCAGACCACCGGTGATTTTTGCGTAGAGCGCTTGCGACTGGGCGTCTTTGTGATTGGCCAAAAGCAATACCGGAAGGGTTGGCACACCGGCCAATAGGTCCGTTCCGGCAACCTTGCCGGACTGATCCTTGGTGCTTTGAATATCGATGATGTCGTCAATCAACTGGAAGGCAACACCGATGCTCTCACCAAAGTGCTTTAGCGGCTCTTGGTATTCCGCTGGTGCGCGTGACACCAAGGCACCAATTTGTGCGGAGAGGGCGATCAATGAACCAGTCTTGTCTCGCAAAACTTCGTAGTAGTGCTCTAGTGGATCCTGGCCATCCTGCGGACCAATGGTCTCGTGAAGTTGGCCAAGCACTAGTTGTTCGAATACCTTGGCCTGAAGTTTCAGTGAGTCATCTCCCAAACCTGAGACGATGTTTGATGCCCTGGCGAAAAGTAAGTCACCGGTCAAGATGGCGACGTTGTTGCCCCAGACCATGTGTGCGGTGTCCACACCACGGCGCTTGGTGGCTTGGTCCATGACGTCATCGTGATACAGGGTGGCAAGGTGAGTGATCTCCATCACCACAGCTGCATCTAGCACTTCAGGTTCGGTGGCATCTCCAAGGTGAGAAGTCAGCAGAGTCAACACTGGGCGTAGTCGCTTGCCGCCGGCGCTAGCAAGGTGGCTGGAGAACTGGTTTACCAGTTTCTCAGTGTGAGCGGTGGCCTGAGCAATTCGCTCTTCGACAATCTTCATCCTCGCTTCGAGGTCTGCAATCAGCGCCCTATCGGAAACCTTGCGCAACTGACTCGGTAGTGAAATCTTCATCGCTTCACCGCCTGGTGCAGGGCCACGATGCCAAACGAGAGGTTCTTGTAGCCGACCTGGCTAAAGCCAACATTTGCAATGTCTTGAGCTAACTCTCGCTGCTTAGGCCATGCCTGAATCGATTCTGCAAGGTAGTCATAAGCCTCTGGGCTCTTTGAGAAAAGCGCCGAAATCTTGGGCAGGAAGTACTTGAGATAGAAGCGGTAGAGCACCCCAAAAGGACCTGGCACGTGTGAGAACTCGCAGATCACCAAGCGCCCATTTGGCTTTAGAACTCGCAAGAATTCAGCCAGTGCAACCCTGTGGTCCTGCACGTTCCTCAGGCCAAAGCTCATGGTCACAACATC
>CAZZHB010000041.1:7836-10452 GCA_964653615.1 uncultured Aquiluna sp. | reverse complement strand
CACGAGCCAATGCAGACAGGTATTAAGGCAATCGACGCCATGATTCCAATTGGTCGTGGTCAGCGTGAGCTGATTATTGGTGACCGCCAGACCGGTAAGACTGCAATTGCAGTTGACACGATTATTAACCAGCGCGACAACTGGAAGAGCGGAGACCCAACCAAGCAGGTCCGCTGCATCTACGTCGCGATCGGACAAAAGGGTTCCACCATTGCTGGTGTGAAGTGTGCGCTGGAAGAAGCCGGCGCCATGGAGTACACCACCATCGTGGCTTCTCCTGCATCAGACCCAGCTGGTTTCAAGTACCTAGCTCCTTACACCGGTAGCGCGATTGGTCAGCACTGGATGTACGGCGGCAAGCACGTACTAATCATTTTCGATGACCTCTCCAAGCAGGCTGAGGCCTATCGTGCAGTGTCATTGCTGCTACGCCGCCCACCAGGCCGCGAAGCTTACCCGGGTGACGTCTTCTACTTGCACTCCCGCCTACTAGAGCGTTGTGCAAAGCTTTCTGACGCCATGGGTGCCGGTTCGATGACTGGACTTCCAATCATCGAGACCAAGGCAAACGACGTTTCTGCATACATTCCGACCAACGTGATTTCGATCACCGACGGCCAGATCTTCTTGCAGTCAGACCTGTTCAACGCCAACCAGCGCCCAGCTATCGACGTAGGTATCTCGGTGTCTCGTGTTGGTGGTGCCGCTCAGGTGAAGGGCATCAAGAAGGTTTCCGGAACCCTGAAGCTAGAGCTAGCTCAGTACCGCTCCCTAGAGGCTTTCGCAATGTTCGCATCTGACCTAGATGCCGCCAGCCGTAAGCAGCTAGAGCGTGGTGCGCGTTTGACTGAGCTACTAAAGCAACCTCAGTTCTCGCCATACCCAGTTGAGGACCAGACCGTTTCGATCTGGGCCGGTACCACTGGCAAGCTAGATGAGGTTCCAGTTCAGGACATTCTTCGCTTTGAGCGCGAGTTCTTGGACTACCTAAAGCGCAACACCTCGGTGTTGACCGTGATTCGTGAGACCGAGAAGCTTGAGGATGACACCGTCAACGAGCTTGAGAAGGCAATCGAGCACTTCAAGAAGATGTTCCAGCTTCACACAGGCGAGCCTTTGGTCAAGGCTGGCAAGGAGAAGGTCGAAGCTCTAGCTGACGAACAGGTCGGCCAAGAGAAGATCGTCGTTCAGAAGCGATAAGAACAGGTAAGGGTTTAGGTTATGGGTGCGCAACTTCGGGTCTACAGGCAGAAGATTAAGTCTGCCAAGACGACCAAGAAGATTACCCGCGCTATGGAGCTGATCTCGGCATCGAGAATTCAAAAAGCTCAGCAGCGTGTGGCAGCCTCGACTCCGTATACCCGAGCTGTTACCCGTGCCGTTTCCGCTGTTGCGTCACACGCGAACATCGACCACCCGCTGACTCGAGTCAACGAGAATCCAACCCGCGCTGCGGTGTTGATTTTCACCTCGGACCGCGGTCTTGCCGGCGCATTCTCCTCGGGTGTTCTGAAAGAGGCTGAGGCGCTCACCGTAAGGCTTAGGGAGCAGGGCCAGGAAGTGGTTTACTACCTGGTTGGTCGCAAGGCAGTTGCCAACTTCAACTTCCGTCGCCGTGCCTACATCAAGGACTGGACTGGAGGCACTGACCTGCCACAGTTCGAAACCGCAACTGAGATTGCCAACGCGGTGCTGGAGTTGTTCTTGACCCCGAATGAAGAGGGGGGAGTTGACGAGATTTACCTGGTCGGCAACGAATTCGTCTCCATGATGGTTCAGGACCCAACCACTACTCGTTTGCTACCGCTTGAGGTCGTTGAGCAGCAGGCTGTTTCTAGTGCTGAAGTCTTCCCACTCTATGAGTTTGAACCTGAGGCAGACAAGGTGCTGGATGCACTTTTGCCTGTCTACATCGAGAACCGCATCTACAACGTCATGCTGCAGTCCGCTGCGGCAGAGCACGCTGCACGCCAGAAGGCGATGAAGAGTGCTACCGACAACGCAGACAAGTTGATCCTGAACTACACCCGCCTGGCAAACGCAGCCCGTCAGGCAGAAATTACCCAGCAGATTTCGGAAATCGTTGGTGGAGCAGACGCTCTGCAGACGGTTGACGAGGACTAAGAGAAAGAAAGCACAATGGCCGAGAGCACTAAGACAGCAACGGGTCGTATCGCACGCGTGACCGGACCGGTGGTTGACATCGAGTTTCCGCACGATGCCATCCCTGGAATCTACAACGCCCTGACCACCGAGGTCGCTTTCGGCGACCAGAAGTACACGCTTACCCTCGAGGTTGCGCAGCACCTTGGTGACGACCTAGTTCGTGCCATTGCGCTAAAGCCAACCGATGGTTTGGTTCGCGGTGCAATCGTGACCGACACCGGTGCTCCAATCTCCGTTCCAGTTGGTGATGTCACCAAGGGCAAGGTTTTCAACGTTATCGGCGAGGTGCTAAACGGCGAGCCAGGTGAGAAGATTGAGGTCACCGAGCGCTGGCCAATCCACCGCACTCCACCAGCCTTCGACCAGCTTGAGTCCAAGACTCAGATGTTCGAGACCGGCATCAAGGTCATCGACCTACTAACCCCTTATGTACAGGGTGGAAAGATTGGT
>CAZZHB010000041.1:7429-7817 GCA_964653615.1 uncultured Aquiluna sp. | reverse complement strand
AAGACCGTTTTGATCCAGGAAATGATTTACCGCGTGGCAGAAAACCACGACGGTGTATCGGTATTCGCCGGTGTTGGTGAGCGTACTCGTGAGGGTAACGACCTAATCGAAGAAATGAAGGAAGCCGGCGTTATCGAGAAGACCGCACTGGTCTTCGGTCAGATGGATGAGCCACCTGGAACTCGTTTGCGCGTAGCGCTATCTGCGCTAACCATGGCGGAGTACTTCCGTGACGTGCAGGGCCAGGACGTGCTGTTGTTCATCGACAACATCTTCCGTTTCACCCAGGCAGGTTCTGAGGTTTCCACGCTACTAGGCCGCATGCCTTCTGCTGTGGGTTACCAGCCGAACCTGGCTGACGAGATGGGTCTACTGCAGGAGCGCATTA
>CAZZHB010000041.1:0-7419 GCA_964653615.1 uncultured Aquiluna sp. | reverse complement strand
TCCCTCTCCTCGTGGTCACTCGATTACCTCGCTACAGGCAATTTACGTTCCTGCTGACGACTACACCGACCCAGCCCCAGCAACCACCTTCGCTCACTTGGATGCAACCACCGAGCTAAGCCGTGAGATCGCTGCTAAGGGTCTGTACCCAGCTGTGGACCCACTAACTTCGACCTCTCGAATCCTGAACCCTGCCTACATCTCGGCAGATCACTACTCGACTGCAATCCGCGTCAAGGCGATTCTGCAGAAGAACAAGGAACTTCAGGAAATCATTGCCATCTTGGGTGTCGAGGAGCTTTCCGAAGAGGACAAGATCACCGTATCCCGCGCTCGTCGCATTCAGCAGTTCCTATCGCAGAACACCTACATGGCAACCAAGTTCACCTCGGTGCCAGGTTCGACTGTTCCACTGAAGGACACCATCGAAGGCTTCTCGAAGATTGCCAACGGTGACCTGGACCACGTTCCAGAGCAGGCGTTCTTCAACTGTGGTGGCTTGGACGATGTCATGAAGGCATACGACCGCATCCAGAAGGATCTGAAGTAGTGGCAAGAGAACTCAACGTAGACCTAGTCGCAGCCGATCGGAAGATCTGGTCTGGGACTGCAACCATGGTGGTCGCCAAGACCGCCGAGGGAGAAATTGGTCTACTCGCAGGTCACGAGCCAATGCTTGCCATCATGGCTGCAGGTCAGATTCGTATCACCCTTGCCGAGGGCAAGCCGGTGATTGCCGAGACCACCCAGGGCGGATTCTTGTCTATTGAGTCTGACACTGTCACCTTGGTAGTCAGGGACGCGACCCTGATCAGCTAATGCTTATTCTGCTGCCGCCGTCGGAGACTAAACGCTCCGGCGGCGTTGGCATTTCTATCGACAAAGCAGCAATCATTTGGGCCGCCCTTGACCCCGCACGGGATGTTCTGTTTTCAAAGCTTGCCACACTCTCTAAATCCAAAACTAAGACTGTAAAGGCACTCAAGCTAGGCAAGAACGCGGAAGCTGAAATCGCCAGTTTGAAAGAGCTCATGACGGCTCCAACCATGCCAGCTATAGAGCGATATGCAGGAACGCTCTATGACGCCCTCGGCTATCAGACTCTTAGTGATGCCGCCAAAGAGCGAGTAAAAGAGAAACTCTTTATTCAGTCAGCGCTATTTGGTCTCTTGCCCGCAACCGAGCACATTCCCTATTACCGATTCTCGGCCTCAAGTCAGCTTCCGGGAGTTGATCTGAAAAAGCACTGGGCAAAAGCTCACACTGCGGTCTGGCCAAGAATGGTTGGTCCAATTCTGGATCTGAGGTCAAAAAGCTACGCCGCACTAAACCCGATTCCCGAGCGCGAGCAATACTCAGTCGAAGTCTTGGATGAAACTTCTGGCAAAGCGTTAAATCACTTCAATAAAAAAGCCAAAGGTGCTTTTGTCAGGGCAGCTATGGAACACGGACTGGAGGATATCGACCAGCTTCCGCAAATAGCAAAACTGGCAGGCCTTTCGGCCCGCCAGTCTGGCTCTATCGTTGAACTTATCGTTCCAAGCGGTTTTTAGCCGTCTTTGGTGGTAGCACCCGGCTCAATCGCTGGAGCGATCTCTTCATATTTTGGGAGTTCAATCACACCCTCCTCGAGGCTGATGATCGAGTCAAACCAACCCTGATCGTTATAGAGCAGGTGACCTGGCACCAGCCAGAAACCGCCGGCCGCATCCCAGACTCCCAATAGTGCAGTGGTGGATTTATTGATCTTTAGGTCAACAACTTTCGGAGTCGCGGCCTCCTGAGGAGCGTCAGATTCTGCCGGTGCTGGCTCGGTGGCAGTGTCGCCGCCGACGACTGGGTCAACAGCGCTTCGAGATGAGATTGCGGTGTTGTTATAGAAGCTGGACGGTGCCGATCCATACCAGCGACCTTCCTTGATTCTGGAAACGGCGTCGGTTGCGGAGACGGTCTTGAATTCGCCTCGGTCGACCAGCTTGAAGGAGTGCCCAGAGGCATTAGCTAGGTTTCCCCACGCATCCCAACCAACAGAAACGCTAAGCGGCAAAGCGACACCATCCATGGTTAGGTCTGCATAGGCTGATCCGCCCCAGTCACTGCGGTCAACCCTGAAATCTGATGCTTTTACATCGGTCCCAAGCTTGGTGAATAGATTTGCTGCAAATTCAGCCATCTCTTCCTTGCTGGGGACTAACTCGGGCTGAGGTTTTGGTTGTTCACAAACCTGAGCATCTTTTTGCTCGCCAGTGCCTTCGCTTGGGGTTGTGGTGCAGGCCCATAGCGTTGGGTTAAAGGTTGAGTAGTACCAGGTTCCGGTGCCGGACCAGTAAACATTGAGGTAAGTCTCAGTTCCGTCAGCGGCCTTTTGCTGCACGGTATAACTTGGTGCCGCGTCGGTAGACCAATCATCTTTCTTGATCTCGCCATCAAACTTGAATTCCTTCATCAGCGAAGCAAGCAGTTCTTCGGCGGTCCCAACCAGCTCGGCCTGGTAAACGTGTCCCTTGCCGGTGTCGGTGCTGAGGCCATCGGCGATGTAGTTGTATTGGACATAGCCAGGCCAAATCATGCCAACCTTGGCGTCAGCACTCTCGACCGTGGACATCGCCTGTCCGCCTTGGGCTGCCATCCCCATCGTGAAAAGCGGCTGTGGGGCAAGCGCGCTGGGGAGCACAAATGCGCCTACCAGTGCCAATGATCCAAAGGCCAAAGAGCCCAGACCCAAGCGCAGGCGCTGAAAGCTCAACACTCGTTTTGGCTTCGACTTGGCGGCCTGAGCAACAAGGTATTCAGGTAGCTCAATCTCTGCGGGGGAGACCGAGGAAGAGATGCGGTTTCTTAGTTCTTCGTTATCGTTCATACTCATGATGTGTGTTAATCCTTTAGTTTTTTTCAGAATCAAGAAGCAGCGTTAGTTTTGCTTTTGCTCGAGAAAGCGCAATCGCACAGGCGTTCTCACTTTTCTCCAGAGCAATCGCCAGCTGTTTGGGCTCTAAGCCTTCGAATGCCCACAGTGCAAGGATTTCTTGCTCCTTTGCATTGAGAGCCTTCCAGGCGGCAGCCAGCTCGATATCGGCCAACGCAATTGACTCAGCGCTGGGAGCGGTCTCCGGCTCCTTCAGTGCAGCCAGAATCGAAGCTCTACCTTGCTGCTTTCGATTGTGATTTGAAATGAGGTAGCGGGCCGACTTATAAAGCCATGGCAATTCCAGCCCCTTAGGGATGCTGGCACGCTTTTGCCAGGCCAGCGCAAAGAGATCTGCAGCTAGGTCCTCAACATCCTCTGCCTTGGTTCGACGGGCGATGAACCTAGAAGTTTCGGCTAGGTGAGCCCTAAAGATATCGTTGAATTCTTGCTCAGTCATTTCTCTCCTAACAAGCCAATGTAATGGCGAAGCAGAAATTTTCAGGTTCTTCGAAAACAACCCGGAGCGTGGTCTTTCACCAGTCCAGATGATTGCATCAGGGCATACATCGTGGTTGGGCCTACAAAGCTGAATCCGAGCTTTCGTAGAGCCTTACTCAGTGCCTCGGATTCGGGGCTAGTTGCCTTCCACCCAAAGTCCTCTGCCGAAGTTTCTCTGATCTTCGGAGCGAAGGACCAAATCAATTCGGTGAGGTCAAGGTCTTTTTCAAGCACCACATTGGCATTGTTAATCGCAGAAATAATCTTTGCCCGATTTCTAATGATTTCGGGATTCTGCATTAGGTCTTCGATTTTTCTACCATCGAAATTGGCGACTCGATCTATCTCAAAGTTCTCAAAGGCTTTTCGAAACCCTTCACGTCGCTTGAGGATTGTTATCCAGCTCAAACCTGCCTGAAAACCTTCGAGGCAAATCGCTTCGAAGAGCTCACGCTGGCCTCTGCCTTCAGATCCCCACTCTTGATCGTGATAGCGGACGTAAATCTCATCATCTGTAACCCAAGAACAGCGTGTGACGCCATCAGCATGTTGGCGCGTGTGAATCACTCGATAAACCCGATGTTTTCGAGCTTCAATAGCTTGCGCTTGGTGGGAATGCCATCGCCACCGGAATAGCCAGTGATTTTGCCGCCTGAGCCCATGACGCGGTGGCAGGGCACGATAAGCGGAATCGGGTTAGCGCCAACGGCGGCACCAACTGCCCTTGACGCTTTTGGCTTGCCGATTCGCTGCGCTATGTCGCCATAGGTCAAAGTTTCACCATGGCCGATTGTAGAAATCTCTCGCCAGACCGCGAGCTGAAATTCAGTCCCGCCCAAATCCAGTGGACCCGGATAATTGGCCTTGGTGCCAGCAAAGTAATTCTTGAGCCAGCCCTCCGCCTTCTCGACGTGACCGGCAGCCGATTCACTAGCAGAAAAGGCGATCCTCTTGGTCTTATCTGAAAGGAAGGTGAGTTCCACCAGGGCTGTATCGCTGGCAGAAATTGCCAGGCGACCCAGCGGAGTCTCAATTACCTTGGTGCATCCAATTTCGATATCCATGCCTCAAGTATGCCCAATTCATCGCCAGTCCTAGGGCGCTAAGTGCAGCTGTGGAAAAGAGTTATCCACAAAAGAACAATCCCCAAACCACAAGCCAACTAGTTCTGGGAAATTTGCAACATGATGAAGATAAATCTGAATTACTTACGAGACTGGTTTGGCTCAACCAACCAATCTGCTTCGAAAATGGCCCCTTCTGACCAGCGATTAGGAAATCACGATGCTGCGATGGAGGCGGACCTCAAAACCGAACTGATTGTGAACCCGCTTGAAACACTGCAATGGCACAGCTTGGTTCTTGGTTCGGCCGGAAGTGGCAAGACTGCCCTGATGGGTGAATTGGTGGGTGCTCTGAATTGCGATGTGATTTGGTTTGCTGGTGAGAATTCGCAGTTTAAGTCGCTTCAGTCCTGCATCGAAGGCAAGGGCCGATTCGAGCTCCCGGTTCTTTTGGTGGTGGATGATATTCATCTTTTCACGGAGCACTTGGAGTTGATTGAGTTAGTGGCTAGAGATGGCCTGAAATCTAATGTGCTGCTTTTGGTTAGCGCTCAATTGCTCTCAGACTTACCTCAGGCGGTATGGCGTAATTGCCAGATTAAATTCGCCCTTGGTCAAGACGCCTTAGACCAGCTAAACCAATCAGTTCAAAATCTCTCGGCCTTTGAAGCTCTGTATCTCTCGCCCATGGGCAGAGGGACCTTGAAGCTCAAAAACGCGACTCAGTTTCAACCGGCCAAGAGCGAATCGTCAGGGAACCCGCTGGTTAGACGCGCTTCCACGCCTCAGTTAGCACCTTACGAAGAATCTGCTCTAGCTCGTCAAACTCCTTTGGACCAATGGTCAAAGGAGGTGCTAGCTGAACCACAGGATCTCCGCGGTCATCAGCTCGGCAGTAAAGACCAGCCTCATAGAACGCGCTATTCAAGAACCCTCTAAGTAGCTTCTCTGATTCTTCCTTGGTGAAGGTTTCGCGAGTTGCCTGATCTTTTACTAACTCAATTGCGAAGAAGTAGCCATCTCCGCGAACATCGCCAACAATTGGCAAGTCGTAGAGCTTCTCCAGAGTCTTGCGGAAGATAGGAGAGTTGGTCCTAACGTTGTCAACCAGCTTCTCGCGGTCATAAATGTCCAGGTTTGCGAGTGCTACGGCGCAGGCCACTGGGTGAGCTGCAAAGGTGTAGCCGTGAGGGAAAATTGTGGTTCCCTCGGTAAATGGCTCGAAGTACTTCTCCTTTAGGAACAGAGCACCAAGTGGCTGAGTTCCTGAAGTGATGGCCTTCGCGGTAATCATCATGTCCGGCTCGATGCCGTAACGCTCAGAGGCAAACATTTCACCAGAGCGGCCGTAACCAGTGATGGTTTCATCGGCCACAAAAATCACGTCGTACTTATCGCAGATCTCTCGAACTCGCTTGAAGTAGCTCGGGTGCGCGGTGAAGCAACCACCTGAGTTCTGAATCGGCTCTACGTAGAAGGCTGCAATTGTGTCTGGCCCTTCCATCAAGATCGCCTCTTCAATGCGATTGGCGGCCCAGATACCAAACTCTTCCTCGGATGCGAAGCGATCCTTGGCGCGATACCAGTTGGTGTTTGGAACGCGAATGGTGGCTGGCACCAGCGGCTCGAACATTGCCTTCATAGCGGCGATACCAGTTATGGAGAGAGCTCCGTGGCTGGTGCCGTGATAGGCGGTCATGCGGGAAATGACTTTGGTCTTGGTCGGCTTGCCTTTGAGCTTGTAGTACTGCTTGGCAATCTTCCAGGCAGTCTCCACGGCTTCTCCACCACCGGTGGTGAAAAAGATTCGGTTTAGGTCTTTCGGCGCGTAGCTCAATAGGCGCTCTGCCAGCTCGATGGCACGAGGGTGGGCATATGCCCACAGCGGCATGTAGTCCAACTCCATCATTTGCTTGGCAGCGGCATCAGCGAGCTCTTGGTGACCGTGACCCGCGTTTACCGCAAACAAACCACTCAGGCCATCGATGACCTTGTTGCCCTTGGAGTCCCAGAGATAGTGACCCTCACCTCTGGTGATAATGGTCATGTCTTTGGTCTGGTAGGGGGAGTGGCGAGTGAAGTGCATCCATAGGTGATCCTTGGCACTGCGCTGAAGTTCTTTATCGCCATAGCTTTCGCCGGCCTGCATTGCTTCGAACAGCTTTAGGGCTTTGCGCTCGCTGGGCTCTGACTTCTTAGATTTCTTCTTGCCGATTAGGCCAAGCAGGCCCTTTGACTTCTTGGGTGCCATTGCTATCACTCTTAACTTCGTCGTTAGTTGGCTGTAAAGATGTTATCTGGTTCCCCAGCTGTAGAACTGCTTGTGGAGCTTTAGATATACAAATGTCTCGGATGAAATCACACCGGGCAGAGCGCGAATCTTGTCGTTCAATAACTGAATAAGATCCTCGTCATCCTCACAAACCACTTCAGCTAGCACGTCAAAGCTACCGGCGGTGAGCACCACGTAGTCGACTGACTCAAATTCCGTGAGTTGTTTCGCCACCTCAGAGGCATTGCCCATGCACTTAATGCCGATCATTGCCTGACGGCTAAAGCCAAGTTTCATAGGGTCGGTGACCGCCACAACTTGCATGACGCCCGAATCGGTTAGCTTCTGAACTCGCTGACGCACGGCGGCCTCAGAGAGTCCGACCACCTTGCCGATTTCGGAGTAAGACTTTCGCCCATCTTGCTGCAGTTGCTCGATGATTTTCTTTGAGACCTCATCAAGTTGCGAACGTCCGGTTCTTTCCATTCTTGCCATTCATGAAGTATTGCCTAGAGCAGAGCGAAAGCGATGGAATTCGCAAGTAAATAGTCAAATAGTTACGATTTCAGTCGAGTTTCAATTTTTGGCTATCGAAATGCCCCCTGCGGGTTTAGAGTCGAGGCATAACTAGCTCAATGAGGAGTTTTGCGTGTCAGTAAAGCAATTGAAGAACTTTG
>CAZZHB010000040.1:0-10502 GCA_964653615.1 uncultured Aquiluna sp. | reverse complement strand
GTGAATCCAGTCTGAGGTCCCTCTTGGCCGCTGACTCCAAATCCGTTTGTCGCGCTTCTACCACCTGCTGCACCCGCGGCACCACCAACTCCGGCAGCACCTCCCGCGCCACCTAGGCCCGAGACTGAACCGGCGTTACCGAGTGAGTAGTAGCTAATTCCACCTGCACCACCGTTGGCGGTTAGCGAAGTTGCAGCCCCAGCGGGAACCGCCACGGTTGTGGCCTGACCGCTGACTCCGTGGAAGTTACCCAGCAGGTTGCGACCACCTGCACCACCGTCACCAACATCGATAGAGATTGTGCTCGAGGTGAGAGTAAAGCTGCGTTGGGCGGTTCCACCGCCACCACCGCCGCCGCCGACGTTGCTAGCTCCACCGCCACCGCCACCGACGGCAAAGACATCGATGTTTGTCACACCGGTTGGAAGGACAAGGTTGCAGGCATTGAGGGTAGTTACCTCATAGAAGGTGTAGACCTGACCGCTGATTGAAGAGTTGTAGACCTCAGGCTGGCAAGTGCCGGTTGTCATCGAGCTGGCTGGCTCTGCGTAGCTCACTACGACAACACCTGAGCCACCATCACCAGGTTGACGGTGTCCAACAGAACAGGAAGATCCACCACCGCCACCACCGGCTCCGGTGTTGACAGCACCGTCGGTTCCAATCGCAGTTGCACCTGCGGTGGTATCACCGGAGGCACGACAGCCAATTGCCGAACCACCGGCACCGTAGAAACGACTGGTGCCAGTTAGAGAGTTTTCAATACCAGGTCCACCGGTGCCACCATAGCCATTTAGCGTGCCGGCGTCATTGGTTGTTCCCTTACCAGGGCCTAGGAAACCACCTCCACCGGATGCTGAAAAGTTTGTTGAGCTGGATCCGCTGGGCCAGGTTCTGGGCTTGGACTGACCACCGGCATTACCTTGACCTGGAGTTCCTGCCGCGGTGGTCTCGGAGTCCATCGATGCACCACCACCGGAGGCACCAGGGCTGCCGGCGCGAGCCGCATTTAGGGCTGCCACATAGACACCGCCGGAGACGTTGGCGGCAACCGCACTCGATCCAGCAGATCCACCTGCACCACCACCGAGGACGGAGATTGAACCGAAGGTCGAGCTCTGACCATTTCTAGCCATACCCAGCGGTTCAGTAGTCGTACTCTCGATAGGTCGCCTGACTTGATCGCCAACCACCCAACCGGACACTCCACCCTGGCCGACGATAACGGGCACAGTAACTCCCGGGGTGACCTTGGCGCTGTGGGTAATGCTGACGCCACCGCCACCACCGCCACCACCAGACCAGCCGGTGGTGCCACCGGCACCACCACCACCGCCACCACCGACGACGAGAACGTCTGCAGTGTTGACACCGGCAGGCACACGCCAACCACCGTCTCTGGTGATGTAGGAGCGAGGGAAGATAACCGTGGTCCTATAGCCGGTAGCGGCATTTCCCGTTCGGATCGTGGTTTTGACATCGCGGTAAGAAATGGTTCCCTGCACCATGAGGTTGGGCTGCGAATTATTTGCGAGGTTATAAACCGTTTCGGTCGACTGCTGGTTGAAGTCGAAGTAACCCATTAGGTTGGCGGAATTCAAATCTGAGTCTGTTGGACGTTGGTGCATGTCCGCCTTGATTTGAGCGTCGGTTCGCTCGGTGCGCCAAAGCTTGACCTCATCGACTTGACCGTAGAACCACTCAGACCAGTTCGGTCTTGAGCCGATCATGAAGTTCTGTCCGGTGTTTAGCGCACTCGGAACGCCCACGTTGGTGTGGTAAACATTTTCGCCGTCAACAAACAGTCGAAGGGTTGTGCCCGACTTACGCCAGGTGACATGCTCCCAGCGCCCGTAATTTACTGGGACTCCGGTTGAATTCCACTGCCAAGAACCGCTGGTGTTTTGTAGCGCCCAGGAGTACTCCCCGTTTAGGGCACCAAACAACCAGGAGTTTTCTTTGCCGAGGTAAACACAGGATGCTGAGCTGCCACAAGCACCCTCTTGGAAAAGCCAGGTCTGCACGGTGAAGTTCGAGCTACCAAAGGTGTAATCGTTCAGGTTTGAAGTAAATGGTGCGTTAGCAAAGGCCGTAACTCGCATTGCGTAGTCAGCAGGAACGGTCTCTGCGACTGCAACCTGAGGTGCCTGAACAAAGGACACCGATGCCACACCCATGATCAAAGCTGCGCCTCCAACCAGGAAGCGCCTGGTTAGGCTGCGTAGGCGTTCTTTGCGGGTTCTGGGCAGGCCGAAGCGAGGCAACTTGAATCTCAAGTGAACCTCCCTTCAATCTGGGTACAGCAAAGCTGCTCCTTAACCAATTAAGCCTATGTCCGAGGTTGCAAAGGATTTTATTAATGTTCGGTTAGCCGTAGCCGTGGGAACTGGTTTTTGGAGTCAGTCCAAAAAGATTCCGAAAGGGGAACGACCTACGGCTTTCCGCTGTCTCTGCGGTTCGCCAAATAGCGGCGAATTACAAACCAAATCACAAATAGCAGTAGCAACAGCCAAAGTGCTCCATCGAGCAGCGATCCGGTGCTCGAAGCGCCACCAGAATCCTCGCCACCGGCCTGGGAATCCCCATCGTCACCAGGATTTGCGGTGCTCGAGTCGGTTGGGCTTGGTGTTGGCGATGCGGACTCGGTAGGAGTTATCTCACCGCCAGCTTCACCATCGGTCGAGCCACCAGAACCAGAGTCAGAGTCTCCAGAGCCATTGTTAGATGAACCACCGTTGCCGCCAGGGTTGGTCGGCTTCGGAGTCGGCTTGGTGGTAGGTGATGTGGTTGGCTTCGGGGTAGGCGAAACTGTCGGCGATACCGTCGGGGAAACCGTTGGAGATACCGTCACAGGATCTGGCTGCACAGCCACGTAGACCGGTGGCGGTGCTGGCGTGGTGTGGCTGGCTACCGCAGCCTCTCCAAGACCAAGCGCGTTTCTAGCCTGAACGCTGACGTTGTAGGTGACCGATGGGCTCAGCGTGCCAACCTCACACATGCGAACCTGGATGTTCGCACAAATCACCTGGTTGTTCACCCTGACGTCATAGTCCTCAATCGCAAAACCACCATCCGAGGTAGGAGCTCCCCAGGTGACAACAATCTTTGCTGGGTCCTGAGTATCCAGCGATAGCTGGGTTGGTGCGTTCGGAGTGCCTAGTCCAACCTTCACACCGTTTGCGGTGTTGATGGTCTGGGAAGAAGAGTAAGTATCCGTGATGGTTACCACCTTCATGGTGTAACCAACCATCGCGCTTGCGGTTGCAGCCTGCTGCTGAACAGACGCCAGCGAGACAAAGCCCATTGGCCGGTGCATCGCGGTGCCAAAGACAAATTGCTTGATGGTTGGGCGGTAGTAAGTGGCTACAACATTCAGCTGAGGCTGGGTGAATACCACCGGAGCAACGGTTGGACTGTTGGTCGCAATCTGCGAGATGTCGATAGAAATCGTCGAAGAGTTCGAGTTGGTCACCGTTGCAGTCGGAGTGGCAGGCTGCTCACTGCCGGTAACCCAGACGTATACCTCGTAGCGCTGGAAGTTACCCTCGATTGCAATCGGAGTCTCCCAATCCAACGCTAGGCCGGTGGATGCCACGGTGGCGTTCAGCTGGGTAACGCTCATCTCGGCGCGAGAAGGAGTTAGCGGAACGGTCACGTTCGAGAACTGGCCAATGCCTGCGTTGGTAATAGCGGCAATTCTCGCGGTGTATGCAACGCCATTAGGAACACCGGCGATGGTACATACCAGCGGAGCCGCAGTGGTACATGCCGAGTTGACGTAGCGGTTGTTATTGACGTCCGTAACCTCGAGGCGGTAGCGCTGAACTGCGCTGCCACCGAGGTAAGAAGGTGCGGTGTAGCGCAGCGTGAACCACTGGTTACCAACCGCAGCCGATACCAGCGCCGGTGAGCCAGCCTGGTCTGGTCGGATGGTAAAGATCTTGGTCACGTTCGGAGCCGGCGCCCATGAACCGTTTCCAGCCTGGGATGCAACTACCTGACAGATTCCCTCAGAAATCAGAGTCAGCATTCCACCGTTGGTCACGCTACATGCCGTGATGCCCTGTGAAACGGTGTAGCTGACATCGAGACCGGAGCTTGCAACCGCACCAAGCCTGAAGGCTGGTGAACCATAGGTCTGGTCCTGGATGTCTTGGAAGGTAATGGTCTGGTTCTGGCGACCAATCTCGAAGCGCTGGGTAGCGGAGTTGGCTGCGAAGGTGTTGTTTCCGGCTTGGGTGGCGGTGATCTCACAGAATCCACTGCGCAAGAACAGCACCTGTCCAGAGACAGACTGAGACAGCTGACATACCGCTGGTGAGTAGCTCACGTTGGCACTGGCCTGAATCTCCTGACCCAAGCTGATGCTGAAGCTAATGCTCAAGCCGGAGGAGGCGGTGGCAGTTGCTACGTAGGTCTGTCCAGCAAGTGGCATCTGTGGCACCGCACTGGTGAAGCTAACCTGCTGAACCTGCTTGGAGAAGGTGAAGATTACGGCTGGGCTTTGGGCCAGGTTGTAGTTCACATCCTGAGCCTTCTGAGCACTTACCTCACAGTTACCGTTTCTAGAGGCACTGAGCACGTTGCCTGTGACGGTACATTGCGCGGTTCCAGTATCGGTGACGGTGTAGCTAACGGTTCCAGCACCAGATCCACCGACGGTGAATAGGTTTATGTCTCCCACCGCGGTGGCGCGTGAGTTACCAATTGCCAGTGGCTCTTGCGCAATTCGAAGGACAGTGATGTCCATAAACGCCGAGCTGATTGGCAGGTGGTTGGCGTCGCCGGCACGGCTGGCCAGAATCGTACAGGTCGGGGTTAGGTCTTCAGTGGCATTGCCCTGCAGGGTCAGGCTGTTGCCCAAGATGCGGCAGTCACCGGATGCGAAGAACCTGGTGGTTGCAGTTCCGCTACCTCCAGCAGCGGTGAGTGTCAGCACCTGACCGAAGTCGACGTAGTCATCGTTGGTGATAACCAGCGGAGCCTGAGGCGACTTGGCAATCACCAAGGTGACGTCCCTGGTGTTCGACTTGTAGTAGGTGCCATCGGCAACGCTAGCTCGGACCACACAGTTGCCAGCACCGAGGATGGTCACCACACCAGAGGATGAGTTGACCGAACAGATGCCGGCAGTGGTGACACTGAAGCTGATGCTGTGCTCAGTTGAGTCGGTGTACTTAATCGCTGCACTGACCGTGCCACTTGCCGTGTAGACCGCAGGTGAGTAGCTGAGGTTGATCTCAGCGGTCTTGAAGACCGTGAAGCTGGTGGTGTCGGCCAACTGGAAACCACCAGAGGCTGCGAAGTTCAAGGTGTAGTTCACACCCGGTGAACCAGTTGCGGCAAGACCGGTGAAGATAACCTCGCCGGCGTTTGCGGTGACAACGTTCGAACCGCTGATCGCTCCCCCAACGCCCGAACCGATAGTCGCGGTAACAACGGTGGTGTTGTCATAGATCGCCTTGTTGCCGTAGCGGTCAAATAGGAAGAGCTTTGGCTGGGTAGGCAAGACGGCACCCTGGCGACCGCCCTGAACATAAGGTGACTGCGCCACCAGGTAGGAGGCGTCGGTGTGCCTTACCACCAGCGGCGTGGTTGTGGTGATCGCGAACGAACCGGAAGCAGTGGTCGCGGTGAAGGTCAAGGTCTGCGATACCGAAGGAGTTGCAACCAAAGTTAGGCCACTGAAGGTCACGATTCCATTGACCGCGGATGAACTGGTGCCGGATTCAATGTAGCCACCACCGGTGGAGACCGAGGCCACGATGGTTGCCGAGGTCGAAGCCGCGATGTTGCCATCGAAGTCCATCAGGCGCAGTACCGGCTGGGTTCCCATTACCTCACCGGTGCGCTGAGCGATCGGCTCACGGACCCACTCGAGGTAGGCAGCACCGGATGGGCTGACCTGAATGGCTTGCGAGTTCACGCTGAAGCCTGCGGCACTGAAGCCAAGGATGTAGTTGCGGTTTGTGGCACCGGTGAAGGTCAAGTTGGTGAAGGTTGCGATACCTCCCTGAACTGTGACGGTTGTGGTTCCACCAACCACCGCAGCTGCGCCACCAGGACGGTTAGGACCTGCAACCATCGATACCGAAACCTGAGTCGAGTTGTCAGTCGTCACTAGGTTTCCGAAGCGGTCCAGCAACTTAGCAACCGGCTGAACGCTCAGTGCTTGAGAAGTCACGCCACCAACCGGCTGAGTGTCAAGCACGATCGATGCAACCGCCGCAGGAGAGATGCTGATATTGGCGGAGCTGGTTCCAGTCAAGCCGGCACTTGAGAACTGCAAGTTGTAGCTGGTCTGTGGTGAACCTTCGATGCGCAAGCTGTTGTAGGTGGCAACACCGTTGACAACCAGTGCGCTAACCGATGCAACAGTTGCGTCCTGAGCATCAACCAAACGGCCACCAGCACCCGCGACGGTTACATCGATGCTGCCCACAAAGTTAGGAACCAGGTTGCCGTAACGGTCCTCGACGCGAACCTGAGGCTGGGTGCCCAACAGCGCAGCTGCAACAACGTTGCTGCTTGGCTGAACTGAAACCTTCAACTTGGCTGGGTCTGCAAAGGTAACCGTGATGTTCTGGCTGTTTGGTGACACAACAGCTGCGGAAGCAGAGTTGGCGGCACCCAGCAGGGTGAACCTAAGCTGCTGGTTCTCGCCCGGAGGTGCGACCAGAGTCAGGTTCTGGAAGGTCGCAATTCCGCCAGTGACGCTTGCAAGGCCTGAAGACTCGATGTATCCGGTGCCGACAACCACCGAGGCACTAATGGTTACTCCAGTTAGTGACGTGGTGCGGTTGCCATCAAAGTCGTAAACGACGATCACAGGAGACTGCTGCAGCGGGTCTCCGGTCTTGTTGCCAGCCACTGGTGAGGTGGAAATACCTAGGTACTCAGCGTCTGCGTGGGTTACCTGCAGGTCAACCTCTGCGGTGTGCTGGTTCGAGCCGTAGCTGAAGTTCAAGCGGTAAACCTGGTTCGGGTCAACGATCATCGCGAGGTTGGAGAAGGTTGCAACACCAGCGAGCGCCGATACCGTGTAGTTCTTTAGGTAGTCACGGTTACCGCGAGGAGTCAGGTTCAAGGTCGCAGTGATCACATCTGCCGAGTCCAGCACGCGGTTACCCGCGGCGTCCTGAACTTCGATAACCGGCTGCACCTTCAGTGCCTCGCCGGTCTTCGAGCGAACCTGGTTTGAGTCCGTCGAGGAAGGTAGGCGCAAGAAGCCAATCTTGTTGGCAATACCGTGGGTAATAACAATGTTCTGTTGGGTGGCCGAAGTTATGCCACCGCCTTGCTTGTAGAAGTTGATCTCGTAGGTGTTGCCGACTAGACCCGAAATACCCATCTGGAAGGTGTAGACACCGGCAGTGTTACGGACACCCTGGTTGTTGTTGACGTTTGCCGCACTACCGGTGCCGGATTGAACCTGTGGGTTACCAATGATGGTTACCGCTGGGTCCTTGAAGACGCGGTTGCCATAGCGGTCAAGCAGTGCGACCTGAGGTGTGGTGTCAAAGATCAAACCGGAGCGACCGTCGGCAGCGTCCCTGACGATGCTGATGCGATCAGCAACGTTGTGCATCACGCTGAGCTGAGCCGATGGGCTTGAGCTGAATGCGCCGTACTCAAACTTGAGTCGGTAAACCTCGGCCGACTGGGTCGGGGTCTCAACCTTTCCAATCAAGGCAAGTTCGGTGAAAGTGGCAATACCGTTCACAACGGAGGCTGAGGCCGAAACCAGGCTTCCGCCTACACCTGAAGCAATGGTTGCCGACAAGGTGGTGCCGGTCTCAGTTGTGACTAAGTTGTCATCCTGGTCCAGCAGGCGAATGATCGGCTGGGTAGCAAGCGCGTTACCGGTTCTGGTTAGGTTAGGTGCCACCCCAGCACTTGGCTCCTGGTTGATTACAACCTTCGCAACCGGTCCTGGAAGAACAACAAACTCAGAGCTGGTAACTGCGCTCAGGCCAACCACCTCGAACTGGTAGTAGTAACCAGCTCGTGGTTCTGCCTTTAGGGCCAGTGAGGAGAACTGAATCTCACCGTTGTTT
This sequence comes from uncultured Aquiluna sp., assembly GCA_964653615.1. Taxonomy (GTDB): domain Bacteria; phylum Actinomycetota; class Actinomycetes; order Actinomycetales; family Microbacteriaceae; genus Aquiluna. Next base: position 2,445 of record CAZZHB010000040.1, on the reverse strand, counting down.
GCAGTGAAGGTAAGTGCGCTCTGGGTAATCAAAGTTCCGGAGCGGTAAAGCTTGGCAACCGCAGTTGATGAGTTGTCAGAGATGACCTTGTTACCGAACTGGTCAAACAGCTCAAGCATTGGAGTGTTCTGCGGAGCAACTCTGGTCTGAACGCTGGTTGCCATCCAGCTCAAAGATGCGGTGGCTGCACTTCCAGCCTGTAGCTGAACCTGGGTGGACTTGGAGATCGAAGTGCCGCCAGATGTGATGGCGTAGGACAGCGTCACCGCACTCGAGACCGAACCGGTTAGCTGAACGCCAGAGAAGTTAGCCACACCGGCAACCGCGCTGCGACTTGTGCTTCCAGATAGCTCAGCGCCCTGGGCGGTGACACTTACCGCTAGTGCACTGCTCGAAGCAATGTTGCCCGCGCTGTCCCAGATCTCAATAACTGGCTGCTGCGCGAAGTTGATTCCGGCACGTACCGCACTCGGGTGAGTAGCGATGTTGAGCTGAGTCGGAACACCGTGAGTGACCGTGACCGTGCGAGAAAGCGAAGCGAAGGCGCTTGAGTTCTGGTTGAATCTGGCCTGGAACTGCAGGTTGTAGTCGCCCACCACCGCACGCAGCTTGAGCTGCGACATGGTGACGATGCCGCCGGATGCAGTGGTCTGAGTTCCGGTGAAGGCGATCGGAGTGTTAGCGCCGGTGGTGACAACATCAATCTTGATGGTGCCGGTGTTGACTACGTTGCCGTATTGGTCAAAGGCCTGAATCGATGGGTAGGCTGCGTTGCTGCCAGCCAAGATCTCGTCGTTGGCAACTGTGGTCGCTGGCTGAACCATCCAACTGATGGTTGAGGCAGCAGCGTGAGAAATGGTGAAGGTGTTGGAGGTAATGCTTTGGACACCGGTCTCGGTTGAGTAAGGACCAGTCTCAAACTGAATCTTGCGATCTCCCGCTGAGGTGAAGATCAGACCGGAGAAGGTGACCACACCCTGGTTAGCACCAAACTCACTAGAGAGCGCTACAAAGTTGCTGGTTGAAGCATCCTGCAATCTGGCAACCACGGTTGCAGACTGAGTCAGCCTTAGAACGCGGTTGTCATATGCATCCAAGAACTCAACTGCCACGGAGTTACTAAAGGTGCTTCCCGCGACAACATCCTGAGGCTGCTGCAATATCGAGAGCTCTTGAGAGGTACCGGCAACAACGTTTACCTGCTGGCTGACAGAGATGGCGCCAGAGTTGAAGACGAAGTTCAGGTTGTAGTTTCCAGCCTTACCACTCAGGCGCAAATCGGTGAAGCTCACGCGACCTGAGGTTAGGTTCAAAGTAGTGGTGCCAGAGAGGTCAACACCTAGGCGTGAGTTGGTCCAGTCGTTACCTGTGTAGTTGACCACTACCGGAGCGGAGGCTTGCGCCGAGGTAGAGATGCGGTTGCCCTGGGCATCGCGAAGTTCGAGCTGTGGCTGAACACCGAAGTCAATACCCGCCGAGGCAGACGCAATCTGCTGAGTGAAGACGATCTGGCTTGCAGCACCGTGGTTTAGAACAATTGCCTGCGAGACGCTAGCGACACCCGAGGAGGAGGTTCCCTCTGCGGTAAAGACCAGGGTGTGGCTTCCGGCGATACCTCTTATACGCAAGTCAGATGCGAAGGTCGCGACACCGCTGGTGGCAGATGCGGTTATAGAACCAGAAAGAGTTGCGGTTGCGACCGTGAGGCGAATGTCCATGCCGGCAGATGGAACCTGGTTGTTAGACACGTCTCGCACAGTCACAATCGGTGCACGGGTAAACAGGTCACCGCTGGAGAAGCCAAGTGCCGTAGTGGATAGCTCTAGTGACTTCGCATTTCCGAAGGTGAGCTCTATGACGTTTGAGCTTGAGATCGCGAATGGCAGGGTTATCGCCGCTGAGATGGTCTTGTTACCAACCAAACCTGTGGCAACCACGTTGCTGAAGGTCGCAATACCTGCGACAGCATTCAAGGTCGTGGTTCCAGACAGCACAGCATCTGAGATGCTCAGGGCAATACTCTGGGTTGACTGATTTCCGGTGGTGACCAGGTTGCCATCGCGGTCCAAGATCTTTGCCACCAGCTGCGAGCTGGTGAGTGCGTTGCGGGTTGACGCTGGGCTTGAGAAATCAATTTCGTAAGCGGCACCGTGAGTCAAGGTGATTGAAACTGTGGCTGGCACTAGACCGGTTGAACTAAAGCCGAGTTCGTAGCTTCCAACAGCACCCGAAATCGCAAGCGAACTAAAGGTTGCTCTACCGCCGGATGCAAAAACTGTAGAAGTGCCGCTGAGCGTGGCACCGCTCAGAGCCGCAGAAATCTGTGCTGTGGAATCCGGTAGTACGTTGCCGGTGCGGTCAAGCACTCGAATAGAGATGTCACCTAGGCCGATTCGGCTACCAACGCTCAGCGCACTTGGGCTAACACTCAACTGATATGCCACA
>CAZZHB010000039.1:0-10566 GCA_964653615.1 uncultured Aquiluna sp. | reverse complement strand
CGCGCGAGTGGCGAAATGGCAGACGCGCTGGCTTCAGGTGCCAGTGTCCGCAAGGACGTGCGGGTTCAAGTCCCGCCTCGCGCACTTTAGGAGACTTAGTGAATCTAGAGACCTTCGTCATCGCCCTCGAGGTACTGGGCGTGATCGCATTTGCGCTCTCCGGTGTAATCGAAGCAGCCAGAAAGCACTTTGACCTGGTGGGTGTTGCGATGGTTTCCTTTGTTACCGCTTTTGGTGGCGGAACCCTCAGAGATGTGCTTTTGGATCGCAAGCCATTTTTCTGGGTGGAGCAGGAATTTTGGGTTTGGGCTTTGATTGGCCTAGCGCTGGCGCTTCCGTTCTTTTTCCGCTCGAGACACATGGAGCTCACCGAGCGGGCCATTTTGGTCCCGGATGCAATTGGGCTTGGAATCTTTACTGCCGGTGGCACTCACATTGCACTTGAGCTAGGAAGCAGCCCATTGGTCTCCGTGCTCATGGGAGTCATCACAGCAGTCTTCGGCGGAGTCTTGAGAGATGTCTTGGTGAATGAGGTGCCGAGAGCACTTCACGATCACCAGCCATACGCAGTGGTTGCTTTTGCCGGTGGCTGGGTAGTAGTCCTGCTTCACTCGCTGCAAGCCCCCACCACATTCACGCTTTTGATTGGCAGTGGCTCGATCATCCTGGTTCGATTGCTGGCAATAAAGTTCGGCTGGGAACTCAAGCGTTGGCGCTTTCTCTAACAGCCAACTCCCAGACAACTCTCATAACTGATAGTCAGCTGGCAGGTTGGTGTTGAGACGCTGGCTTTTCCAACTTTGAATTTCAAAACTCAATAGCTTCGGTATTGTCACAAACAGACAGGACAAAAATGAAGACAAAATCAAAGATCGCAATCGCTCTAGCTTCAACCCTGGTTGCCGGTGCAGCACTATCAACCCTTCCGGCGCTCGCACAGGACAGCGCAACTAGCTCCCCAAGCAGCTCTTCCAGTTTTGAAAAGCGCGACCACGCTCACGCCACCATCAGCGCAACCATCACTGGTATTCCATCAACCGTCACCTCCTCTCACGAGGCAAGCCACGGTGCCTACTTCACGGTTTACCAGCTCTCGGCAAGTGCCACCGCAGTTCCGTCAACTGAGCCAACCACCGGCGGTCACCGCATTGGTTTCCGCCCAGACCGCGGTGCTGCAGAACCAGTGATCACTGGGACAACTTTGACCGCAACCGTTGGCTTTAGAGCCGACGTGGCTGGCGTTACCAAGTACGCGGTTTACCCATCTGACGGCTCTGCCGCAGCATTGGTTACTGTGACTGTCTCTGACGCTGGCGTTGCAACCGTGACCTCGTCCAAGAACCTCACCGTCGCATACAGCGCAACTGTGGCGGCCCAGCACCTTGACGGCGGTCCTCGTGACGGCGATCGCGGTGGCAAGGGCCACGGCGGTCGAGGACACGATGGCGGTAAGGGTCACGGCAGTAAGGGCCACGGTCCTCGCCACTAAGTACTTCTAGTTGCGTATCTCTCCTAAAGAAGAACCCCGCAGTTACCTCAGGTAACTGCGGGGTTTCTTTATGAGTCTTACCCGACTTCTTGAAGCTTGCGGCCTCTGGTGTGGGTTGGCTTGCAAGCCAGGTTGGCAGGATCCTGGTTGCAGCTATCGCAAAGCAGCACCAAGTCTTTGCAGCCTAGGTTCTGGCAGTTTCTGAATTCCTTGGTTGCGCCGCCGCAGCACTCGCAGACACCGATGGTCTTAGCCTCGTCTGAGAAGTCAATGTTCATGCGGCCGTCAAAGACGTAGAGCGAACCTTCCCAAAGACCCTTGTCGCGGTAGCGCTCGCCGTAACGAACGATGCCGCCTTCGATCTGGTAGACCTCTTGGAAACCTCGGTTGATCATCACAGCCGAGAGGATTTCGCAGCGAATGCCTCCGGTGCAGTAGGTGACAATCGGCTTGTCCTTCAGGTGGTCGTACTTCCCGCTCTCAAGCTCAGAGATGAAATCGTGGGTGGTCTGTACGTCTGGGACAACCGCATTCTTGAATTTGCCGATCTTGGCCTCAAATGCGTTTCGACCGTCAAAGAAAACCACCTCGTCACCGCGTTCTTCAACCAATTGGTTCACCTGGTGAGGCTTAAGGTGCTTGCCACCGTTTACGACCCCTGACTTGGCAACCTGAATCTCTTCAGGCTTGGTGAATGCCACCAACTCTTTTCGTGCTTTCACGCTAAGTCTTGGGAAATCGTTACCGGTGCCGTCCGACCACTTGAAATCGATCTTGCCAAAACCGGGGTATTCCTTGGTGGCGCGGCAATACTTCTTGAGGTCTTCCATGTCGCCACCCAGGGTGCCGTTGATGCCGTGCTCAGAAATCAGGATTCGGCCCTTGAGGTTCAGGGAAGCACACAAAGTCTTCTGCCAGAGCATGACCGCCTTGGGGTCTGCCACCGGTGCGAAGCCGTAGTAAAGAATGATTTTGTTCAGAGCCATAATCCAAGTTTAGCTCTGGGTAACCGCCATAGACTAGGTGTCATGTCAATGAAGCCTGGGCTCAATAAAGCCGATCTAAATCACAACATTCGTCCACAAGATGACCTCTTCAGACACGTAAATGGTCTGTGGCTGGAGAACACCGCAATCCCGGAAGACCAGGCTGTTTACGGCAGCTTCATGATTCTGCGTGATGCTTCAGAACTTGCGGTCAAAGAAGTTCTGGAGGACGCTGCCGCAAACCCAAGACCCGGGGTTGCCCAGCAGATCGGTGATCTCTACGCCTCGTTCCTAGATGAGCAGCGCATTGAGCAGCTCGGTTCCGCTCCGCTAGCCGAGGGCCTAGAGCGCATCGCGGCAGTTTCAGATCGCAAAGAATTTTTCACCCTGCTCGGTCAACTTGAGCGTGATGGCGTGCCAGGCATCTGGGGTAGCTATGTCGACAACGACGCTGGTAACCCAGAGCGCTACCTGGTGCACATGTATCAGGGTGGCATCGGACTGCCAGACAAGGACTACTACACCGACGAGAAGTACGAGGAAATTCGCACCGAGTATGTGCCACACATCTCTCGCATGCTGATGCTCGCCGGCTGGTCAGCCACCGATGCGATCGATGCAGCTCAGGCAATCTTCGCCCTCGAGGCAAAGATTGCCAAGCACCACTGGAGCAGGGTTGAGTCTCGTGATGCCGAGAAGACTTACAACCTCAAGGACCTTGCCGGTCTAAAGAGCCTGAACAAAAAGATTCTTTGGGATGAATACCTATTGGGTGCTGGACTCAAGAGTTCATTACTGGATTGGAATGTAGTGATGATGCCTTCGTTCTTCGAGGGCATTGAGGAACTGCTGTCTGATGAGCACCTTGAGACTTGGAAGCTGTGGCTCAACTGGGTATTAGTTCGCTCCTATGCACCATACCTAAGCTCTGCTTTTGTCGAAGAGCGCTTCGCTTTCTACGGCACCAAGCTCACCGGCCAGCCGGTTAACCGTCCACGTTGGAAGCGCGCTGTTGCTTTGGTTGAAGGCAGCCTAGGTGAGGCTGTTGGACAGATCTATGTCGAGAAGCACTTCCCAGCATCTTCGAAAAAGAAGATGGAAGTTTTAGTCGGACACCTCATCGAGGCATACCGTCAGAGCATTACGAATCTGGACTGGATGACTGAGGAGACCAAGGCCAAGGCCTTGGAGAAACTCTCCAAGTTCACCCCGAAGATTGGTTACCCAGACAAGTGGAAGGACTACTCCGCAATCCAGATCTCTCGCGATGATTTGGTGGGGAATGTCCGACGTGTTTCTAGCTGGGAATTTGACTACCACGCCAACAAGATTGGTGCCCCAATTGACCGTGATGAGTGGCACATGACCCCTCAGACCGTGAACGCCTACTACAACCCTGGCCTGAACGAGATCGTCTTCCCGGCCGCCATCTTGCAGCCACCGTTCTTCTCTCCGGAGGCAGACGACGCCATCAACTTTGGTGGCATTGGTGGCGTAATCGGTCACGAGATTGGTCACGGTTTTGATGACCAAGGTTCGAAGTATGACGGTGACGGAAAGCTAGTTTCTTGGTGGACCGAGGCCGACCGCGAGGCGTTTGAAGAGCGCACCCGCTCGCTCATTGATCAGTACAACGAACTTAGCCCAACCGAGTTGGATGACAGCCACAAGGTCAACGGTGAACTAACCATTGGTGAGAACATCGGTGATCTCGGAGGCCTGGGCATTGGCTGGAAGGCTTACCTGCTCTCTCTCGATGGCGCTGAGCCGCCGGTGATCGATGGCCTAACTGCCGCCGAGCGCTTCCTAATGTCTTGGGCTCAGTGTTGGAGAGGCAAATCTCGTGATGAGATTGCGATTCAGCGCTTGGCAACCGACCCTCATTCGCCAGCAGAATTCCGCTGCAACCAGGTCGTGAAGAACCTAGACCTATTCCACGAGCCCTATGGCACAACTGAGTCCGACGCTTTGTGGTTGGACCCAGACAAGCGCGTTGTGATCTGGTGAAACTCTGGTTCCGAATCCTCTATGTGATGCTCACCTGGAGGAGAAGATCAAGGCTGAGAATCGACGAGGTATCTGTCACATCATTTCGAGTGATGCCAACTGATCTCGATATCTACCGTCACATGAATAACGGTGTTTTTCTCACGCTGATGGATCTTGGTCGCTACGACCAGGGCCTGCGCACGGGTTTTTGGCAGAAGTGGCGCAAGCTCGGTTGGTATCCAATCGTGGTGAACTCAACCATCAGCTACCGAAAGTCGCTCGAGCCTTGGCAGAAGTTTGACATCGAAACCAAGGTGATTGGCTGGGATGATGTCGCCTACTACATCGAGCAGCGCTTTGTGAGAAATGGCGAAATTTACGCTAAGGCAATCATGCGTGGCAGATTCCTAAAGCGCAGCTGGGGAATCGTTACCCCCAAAGAAGTCATGGATGGCTCAGGTGGTTGGCCAGGCGAAGAACCAAAGCTTCCGCAGTGGGTGCTGGACTGGGCAAATAGCGTTCAACTTCCAAAGGGCAAAGAGCCTGCCCCAAGTAACTGGGACTAAGACTTAGCTCCAGGCCACTTGCAGGCTGCGATGGCTTCTTCGATTGGGTTCAGCAATAGATCCTGAGTCTCAGGGTGCTTCTCCATGTACTTCACGGTGTAGGAGCAGATCGGGACAACCTTGCCCATGTCTTCGAGGCGAATAGTGTTTAGTGATTCGCGCAGCAAGATTGCAGCCAAGTTCTTGCCCTGGTGTGCCGGGTCAACCTCGGTGTGAGTCAGCCGAATCTCTGAGTCGACTTGCTCGTAGTCCATCAGACCAACGCGCTCCTCATCCAAGAAGATCTCGAAGCGATTGTTTGCTGGGTTGTGAACAACGTTTGCGCTCATGCTGTTAATCTTTCACTCGTGACTGGCAACTTAGTAATCATGGGGGATAACCTCGGGCATCTCAAGTCGATGCCTAGCGAGTCTGTGCAGTTGATATACATTGACCCACCTTTCAATACCGGTCGTGAGCAAGTGCGGACGAATCGCACCTCAAGGGTAAGTGAGTCGGGCAGGCTTGGTTTTCAGGGCAAGCGGTATGAGCAGGTAGTTTCCAAGGTGCTCAGTTATGACGATGAATTTGCAGACTACTGGGCTTTCCTGGAGCCAAGACTTGAAGAAAGCTGGCGCCTGCTATCCGATACTGGAGCGCTCTACCTTCACCTCGACTATCGCGAATCGCACTACGCGAAAGTGCTACTCGATGCATTGTTTGGAAGAGAGTGTTTTCTCAATGAGATCATCTGGGCATATGACTATGGGGCAAGATCCAAGTCTCGCTGGCCAGCCAAACACGACAACATTCTTGTTTACGTCAAGAACCCAAAGACCTACTACTTCGACTCAAAAGAGGTAGACCGCGAACCATATATGGCGCCAGGGTTGGTCACCAAAGAGAAGGCCGAGTTGGGCAAGTTGCCAACCGATGTTTGGTGGCACACCATCGTCTCTCCCACCGGAAAAGAGAAGACCGGCTATCCCACTCAAAAACCCGAGGGGATATTGAGACGCATCATCACAGCGAGTTCAAAACCTGGCGATACTGTGCTGGACTTTTTTGCCGGCTCAGGAACTACGGCAGCTGTCGCTGGAAAGCTGGGTAGAAGGTTCATAACCATCGATCAAAGTCCAGACTCTATAGCGGTTGTTACTGAACGCTTGAAAAATGCAGACGTCGAGTTTGAGTTGGTCTCAGACTCAACCAAATAACGTATGCCGAAATAAGAATGTAAATTCCGGCAACAGCCATAGCCATTCCGAGATTCTCTTCACCCGGGCGTCCCAATAGTTTGAATAAGACAATGGGTAGCGTTTCATTTGAGCCGAATGCCAAAAAGCTAGCAGCACCAAATTCGCCGATTGACACCATCGCACTAAACGCAATGGCAAGGCCAATGCTCTTTCTCAGCATTGGGATCTCAACAAGAACCACCCTCTTGAAGCTCCCTGCTCCGTCGAGGCGACTTGCTTCCAGCACTTCTTGGTCAACTGCTAATCGGGCGGGTCTGAGAATTTGATAAACAACCGGTAGTGCAAACAACACCTGAATCAGCGGCAACAAGATCCAGGAGCTGGTTAGAGCTCTCGGGAGGTAACCAGCCAATGCCAATGTTGCTAGACCGATAACGACCGGTGATATTCCTAGCGGTAGCAAAACCAAACCTGAAGTTCTCTTTCTACCCGCAAGCAAGTATCCGAGCGGTAGTGTCAGCATTACAACAACCAGAGCATTTCTCAGGCTGTTGGAACTCGCTTCCAGCACCGTAATGTTTAGCATCTGCCGCTCACCCTTGGTGGCGAGGTTTGCAAGATTTCCTGGCAGTCCTGGACCATCAAACATTCTCGAGAGCACTGCGGCGATCGCGATTCCTACTAAAGCGGTAAGCATTAGACCGGCAGTTTTGTGCATCCAGGTAGGTTTCAACACCGAGGGCTCAATTTGATCCAGAGCGCCGGGTGTTCCACTCACTGACCTTGCAATCAGAAACATCACGATGGTGAGCAGAGTTTGCAGTGTTGCGTAAAGGGCAGCGGTATCAAGATCTAGTTTCTGCAGAGTTGCAATTGCAATCTCGGTCTCAAGCGTTTGGATTTTTCCGGCTCCGAGTGTTAGAACCAGTCCGTAACTTGTCGCTGAGTACAGAGCCACCAGCAGTGCAGCCGAGACCAAGCCCTGGATCTGTTGAGGCAGTTCAATCTGTTTGCGAATAGCCTTGTCGCTTGCGCCATCCAAACGGGCGGCTTCGATCTGCTCCGAACTAACACTCGAGCCAGCAAAGACTTTGGCGATGAATCCAAAGTTCATAAAAACATGCGCGAGGATGATGGCCAACATTCCAGAATTGGAATCAATCTTTAGCTCTCCGAAAATACCAACTACCGCAAGACCAATTAGCAGTGGCGGTAGAAGAAATGGAATCAGAGTGAGAGTCGCAATCAGGCGAGCAAGCCTTGGCTTGAGTGATCGCAGCCAACTTCCGAATACAACGCCAACCGACAATGACAAAAGAGCACTCACCACCGCAATGAATGCGGTGGTGAGGAGTAGCTCGAGGCTAGTTGTCAAAAACGTCCGACCAGTCCTTCAGCCAGCGCTCACGATTCGCGGCGTAGTCCAGATCTTCGCCGACAACGCTCTCGGCAGGCGGGGCAAACTCTTCGAATTCAGCTGGGATGGCCACGCCCTCATTTGGATACACGAACATGTTCCATGGCAAGGCTTCCTGGAAACTCTGAGATAGCAAGAAGTCGATCACTGCCTGCCCGCCTGGGGTATTCGCAGCACCCTTGACCAGGGCCGCATACTCAACCTGTCTGAAGCACTCAGTTCTCAGTGCCTTGGAGTGTGGTTTGCCTTCCTTCACTTCTGCTGCCGGTGAGCTGGCATAGCTCAGCACGATGGGTCTCGTTCCGCCGTAACGGGTGAAGTCGGTGAAGTAAGCCTCGGTCCAGCTGGTCGCGGTCTTTAGGCCGTTGTCCCTGAGCGATCTCCAATAGGCGAATACCTCTGCCTCAGTTTCAAAGCCAGCATGGGTAGTGATTAGAAAAGCCATTCCCGGTGAGGAGAGGTTCGGGTTGGTAACAACAACCAAGTCTTTGTATTCACTCTTGCCTAGGTCTCGCCAGCTGGTTGGCGGCTGGATGTTGTTCTTTTCAAACCACTGGATGTCGTAGTTGAAGCAGACGTCTCCGTAGTTCACCTGATTCAGGTCTTCAACAATCTCATTCTCGATTGCAACCGAGGCAAAGGTGTTATCGATGCCATACACCACATCGGCGATTGGAGCGTTTTTAGTTAGCACCAGTTGATTGGTCAAGCTTCCGGTGTCACCCAGCGTGATCACCTCGAGCTGGTAGCCGGTGGATTCTTCAAACTCAGCTATTTGCTCATCGCTGATATAGAAAGATTCGTGGGTGGCCAGTCTCACCACTTCGATTTTCTCCTCGGCAGCCGGAGCACATCCGGCTAGCACCAAGGCGGTGATGATTGCTGCAACTAGTTTCTTCATGTCGTGCCTTTCTTAAAGTTAGGCACGGGTAAGAGGTGTCTCCCTGCGCTGGCATTACCCATATCAGGTTCGACGGTCGAAGACTAGCTAGTCTTCCTCTCAGTCCGGTTTACCGAACTCCCGTGTAGAAAAAGTATAAGTCTTAGTGCCCGGCAGCGGCAGCCTCTGCTGCCTCCTGAGCTGCACTCTTCTCACGAAGCGGGATTTCCTTGATGAACCAGCTGATCACAAAGGCAACCGCGATGATGATGGCCGCCAACATAAACACGGTTAGTGAGCTGTCAACAAAGCCGATTCTGAAAGGCAGAGTCAATCGCTCGTCAGCACCAATCAAGAAAGAGCTGTCGCTCGTGATGCCCTCAGCACCTGACGGACCGGACTTCAGAATCTCAAGAATTCCAGCGTTCGCCTGATTCTCCATAACGCTCGGGTCTTGCAAGGCCTGGGCAAAACCCTCCTTTACGGCCGAGGTCTCAAATGCTGCCTGAATCTTGTCAACCACTTGAGAAAACAGGATTGACATAAAGATCGCGACACCGAAGGTGCCTCCCATTTGACGGAAGAAAGTTGCCGATGAGGTTGCAACACCAATGTTTTTAGCCTCAACTGCGTTCTGACTTGCCACCATGGTGGTCTGCATCAGCTGACCAAGACCTAGGCCAATTAGAACCATTCCTACTCCTAAAACCCAAAGCGGGGTGTCAGCTCGAAGTAGCGCAACCATGTATAGGTAACCGATGGTCAGGGTCGCGGTTCCGGTGTTAAAGAAGATTCGATACTTGCCAGTCTTTGATGTGATTCGACCAGAGGTAATGGTTGCGGTCATCATTCCAACCACCATTGGGAGCATCATGAAACCAACCATGGTTGGTGAGACTCCGTAGATGATCTGAATGATTAGCGGAAGCACGATCATGCCGCCAAACATTCCAATGCCGATTATGAAACCGAGAATCTGAGTTCTCGCAAAGGTTTTGTTCTTGAACAAGGTGAGCGGGATTAGTGCGGACTCACCCATCTTCTTCTCAATGGTTATGAACGAGACGATTCCGGCGACACCGATTAGATACATTGCGATCGATAGCGGGGAGCCCCAGCCCCATTCGCGACCCTGCTCTGCGACCAATAAAAGAGGCACGGTGGCGAAGATGATTGTTACTGCACCCCACCAGTCAATCTTCTGCTGCTTTGGAGTGTGTGGCACGTGCAAGAAGACGGTCACCATGATTAGCGAGATGATGCCAACTGGCAGGTTGATAAGGAATACCCAGCGCCAGCCATCAACCCAAAGAATCTGATCGATACCTGCAAAGGTTCCGCCTACCACTGGTCCCAGCAGCGAGGAAGAGCCAAAGACCGCCAGGAACATACCCTGGTACTTTGCTCTTTCACGCGGCGGAACGATGTCGGCAACAATGGTCAAAGCCAGTGAGAACAATCCACCTGCACCCAGACCCTGCAGCGCTCGGAAGGCAGCCAATTCATACATCGTGGTCGCAAAGCCAGTGGTAACCGAACCGACCACAAAAATCAAAATCGCAACTAGGAACAGTGGTCGACGTCCAAACAGGTCTCCGAGCTTTCCGTAGATTGGAGTCGAGACCGTGGAGGTAATCAGATAGGCAGTAGTTGCCCAAGCCTGCAGCGAAAGGCCATCAAGGTCATCGGCGATGGTGCGCATCGCCGCACCTACAACCGATTGGTCTAGGGCTGCCAAGAACATTCCGGACATCAGACCAACCAGGACTAGCCAAATCTGTCTTGATGTCATTGCTCCGGATTGAGCCGCTTCTTTTGCGGCTTCCCGCCTTGATTTAGTAGCCAATTGAACTCCAAGTTTTAGGGTGGTACTCGTGCCTCAGTCTAGACCTCTATCAAGGAACGCACTGTTTGTGTTTGTTCCTCCGGTCATTCTGCTGACCCTGGGCTTTAGCCTGATGTTTCAACCAGGCGCATTCGCGCCGCAGCCCGAGTTAGTTCGGCAGGCGATCAACGAACGCAAGGCACAAGGCCAAGCACCTCTTACGCTGCAACTTGTTG
>CAZZHB010000038.1:0-10681 GCA_964653615.1 uncultured Aquiluna sp. | reverse complement strand
GATTGGTGCATGGCGTCTGTCACAGGTCTCCTTCGACGGATACCTACTCTACTTAGCCAAGCGGTCCCTTGTGATAGTGGTCGAAAACGATGTTGGTTCTGGTGTTTGCCACTGAAGCATTATTGGACAGCTGCGCCAGGACAAATTCCCGCACCTCGTCCGAGTTTCGCACCGCGACATGGACTATGAAGTCCTCTGTGCCGCCGAGGAAGAAAATCTGAATTACCTGAGGGTGAGAACGCATTTGAGTCATGAATTCACTCAGGTTCGCGCGTGCTCCTGCTCTAAGCGTCACAGAAATCAGTGCTTGCAACTGCAATCCAAGTGCCTCCGGGGCAATCTCGGCAGTGAAGGAGCGAATCACGCCGGCTTGCACCAAAGCCCTGACTCGTCCCAAGCAGGTGGATTGCGCAAGTCCAACCTGCTCAGCAAGTTCGGCATTAGACATGCGCCCGTTTTGTGCCAATAGGCTCAAGATTGCCCGATCCAGTTCATCCAGCTGCGGATAGTCCTGAATTTTCTTCGAATCCAACAAGGTTTTGTCCTAACTTTCTGAATGAATCGCACAAATACAATAGAAATCAAAATCTTCTTCGATTTTACTAACTTGCGACCGAATAATTCGCAAGAATCTAGGAAATTGAGTCGAGGAGACAAAGTGCTAGTTGGTGTGCCAAAAGAGATTAAGAACAACGAAAACCGTGTGGCTATGACGCCAGCTGGTGTTTTTGAGTTGGTAAATCGAGGTCACCAGGTGCTGGTCGAGACTAGTGCCGGCGTCGGCTCGGGCTTTTCAAATCAGGACTACATTGCCGCCGGTGCCAAGATTGCTGACAGCGCCAGTGAGGTCTGGGCTGCCGCAGAAATGATCGTGAAGGTCAAGGAGCCAATCGCAGCCGAGTACCCTCTGATGCGAAAGGGCCAGGTGCTCTTCACCTACCTTCACCTAGCAGCTTCCAAGGTCTGCACCGACGCCATCGTTGCAAGCGGCACCACCGCGATTGCCTATGAGACCGTGCAACTTGCCAATCGTCAGTTGCCGCTGCTGCAGCCGATGAGCGAAGTGGCCGGAAGGCTATCGGCACAAATTGGTGCCTACCAGCTGATGAAGACCAACGGTGGTTTGGGAGTGTTGATGGGAGGTGTCCCTGGAACTCCGCGTGCGAAGGTGGTTGTAATCGGTGGTGGAGTTGCCGGAACTGAGGCGGCTTTGGTTGCCAATGGCATGGGTGCTGATGTGACCGTCATTGACCTGTCGCTGCCAAGACTTCGCGAACTTGATGCCCGCTTTAACTCTGAGGTGCAAACTCGCGTTTCTACCTCCTACGAAATCGCAGAGCAGCTCAAAGATGCTGATCTAGTGATTGGCTCGGTGTTGATTCCGGGCGAGCGCGCTCCAAAGCTGGTTACCGATGACATGGTTAAAAAGATGAAGTCGGGTGCGGTGCTGGTTGACATTGCAATCGACCAGGGCGGCTGCTTCGAACACTCTCGCCCTACCACCCACGATGAGCCGACTTACCAGGTGCACAACACCACTTACTACTGCGTTGCCAACATGCCAGGTGCTGTGCCAGCCACCTCAACCAGGGCGCTGACCAATGCCACCTTGCCTTATGTGATTGCGTTGGCCTCAAAGGGCTGGAAGAAAGCTTTGAAGGACGATGCTGCTTTGGCTCTTGGTCTAAACGCTCACGAGGGTTTGGTCACCAATGCTGGTGTGGCGCAGGCTTTCCCTGAGCTGGCAACCACCACAATCGAAGCGGCTATCGCCTAATCCTTTTTTCTACCTCGGATCCATAGGAAAATCACAATTCCTATGGTCCCTAGGATCAGCACCCAAAGCGCAATGGTTCGCTCTCGTGCGATCGCCTCACAGCTAGTCCAGCCCGCTTGTTGAGCAGTTGGAGTGCAGGTGGTGGGGTCGAAAAAGCCAATGGCCCAAGCCAAAATGCCGACCCCGGTGATGGTGGCCAGCATGGCTAGGGAGTTATTGCGCAAGGTTCCTAATTCTCGACTTGCTTGGACATCTCGGCGCGAACTTCGTCCATGTTTAGCTCTTTTACCTTGCCGATTAGCTCTGCAAGCGCAGGGGCTGGCAGTGCGCCAGCCTGGTTGAAAAGCAAGATTCCATCGCGGAAAATCATCAGAGTGGGAATCGAAGAGATGCCTGCCATGCCGGCAAGCTCTTGCTGGGCCTCGGTGTCTACCTTGCCAAAACGGATGTCCGGATTTTGCTCAGATGCCTCTTCGAAGATTGGTCCGAACATTCGGCACGGTCCGCACCACTCGGCCCAAAAATCGACAAAGGTGATGCCATCTTGCTTGATGGTGTTCTCGAAGGTCTCGAGGGTTAGCTCCATAGTTGCCATGGCTTACTCAACTACTTTCTGGGTTGATTGCTTCCGAGCGGTCTGCGCGATCAGAATTCCGATGACGACCACAATACCCCCAAGGGCCTGGGTCAAAGTAATCAGTTCTCCGAGCCAGGCCAGAGCAAAACCAAATGCTAAGACAGTCTCGCTGGTTGCGATAATGCCTACCACTGTTGCACTCAGGTGCCTGAGCGCCAGGTAGCTAAATGCCATCGGAACAAAGCTCCCCAATACTCCAAGCCAGATCAGCGCTCCCCACATCGGAACCTCTACGCCGGCAAGATTGCCAGTGAGATCAAGACTCGAAGAGATAATGCCAAAGTCAAAGTTTCCCAGGTTGCTAAGCGGCAGAAAGAACAGGGTCGCGAAGAACATTCCGTAGGCAAGGGCGACATTGGTGGGAAGCACTCGTTGGATGCGCTCGCCGGTGATGAAGTAAATGGTGAGCGAGATGGCAGCGCCAAAGGCGAAAAGCATGCCGTAAGGATCAAGTTGGGTGTCCCAGATTTGGGCAACCACCGCAAGCCCGCCGATAACCAGAGCAGCACCCAGCCAGATAACTTTGCTGACCTTTTCTTTGAATAAAACCAGCGCAACGATTGGCACCCAAAGCACGGCGGTGTATTCAATCAGCAAGGCGATTCCAACCGGCAATCGAACAAGCGACATTGAATAGGTCCACTGCAGCATGCCGACACCAACCACACCCAGGACAAAGAGCCTTGGGAGCATCTTGGGTTTCACCAACAATTCTTTGCGGTTCGAAATCAAAGCCCAGCCAAGAGCCAGCACAAAGGAAAACAAAGATCGAATGAACACCACCTGCTCGGCATTAATGCCGGCCTCAATGATGACTTTGGTGGTCGAGGCGTTTAGGCCAAAGAGGATTGCTGCAATAAGAGCAAAGATTGCGCCGAGAGTTGGGTGTTTTTGAGACAATTAGGCTTCTGCCTTACCTTCCAGATTTGTGAGACCTATTTGGAATCACAATCGATAACTGAAAGTTTAGATAGCTATGACTGAATTCGTACTCGCTGGCGGCTGCTTTTGGTGCCTTGACTCTGCTTACTCACAATTCCGTGGCATCGAGGATGTCACCTGCGGTTACACCGGTGGCAAGAATGCCAACCCGACCTACGAGCAGGTTTGCGAGGGTAACACCGATCACGCTGAGGTGGTTTCGGTTCGCTTCGATGAGAGCGTGATTACCGCAGAGAACATTTTGGACATCTTTTTCACTCTTCATGACCCAACCCAGCTCAACCGCCAGGGAAACGACATTGGTACTCAGTACCGATCCGGGATGTACTACAAAGATGAGAGCCAAAAAGAAATCTTCCTTGCTTCTCTCGAGCGAGCCAAGGAAATCTGGGGCGACAAAATTGTCACCGAAGTAACTCAACTCGGTGAGTTTTACGACGCTGAGCCTTATCACCAAGACTTCTTCGCCAAGAACCCAAATCAGGGTTATTGCGTTGCTGTGGTCGCACCGAAGGTGAACAAGGTGCGCTCGAAATTTACTCACCTACTCAAGTAATCAGAAGTTATCCACAGATATTGATCGCCCACTTACGGCAAAGGTCGTAGCTGCGCAGACTTTCCTTATCAATCAAGGAAAGGATTTCAATGTCAGACACCATCACCCTTCGCGGGCTTGTAGCCACCAGCCCGAGGCACATCACGACCGAGAGCGGTCTAGAGGTCACCTCATTTCGACTAGCCTCAACAACCCGAAAGCTCGATGCCGAGACCGGTGTCTGGGTTGACTCAGATGTGAACTGGTTTACCGTCAGCTCCTTTCGCCAACTCGCTGGAAATGTCGCCCAATCAATCGCGAAAGGTGAGCGGGTAGTGGTGTCCGGTCGGCTCAAGGTGCGTGATTGGGATAACGGCGAACGAAGTGGCACCAGCGTCGAAGTCGAAGCGTCCGCGATTGGGCACGATCTAACCTTCGGAACCTCAACTTTCGAGAGGCGCTCACTCGTTATTTCAGACCAAGAGGATGACGAGGAAACCGAAATTGAAACTGAACTTCAAACGGCATAAGGCTTGACCCGGGACCCAACCCCCCATTTGCTCGCTCGGGTCAGCAAAGCCCTCTTTGGCAAAGCTCTCGGATAAACTATCCAGAGCATGTGGCAAAGAGGGTTTTTGCCGTCTAAATCAAGGACTTCTAATGGCTGAATTTATTTATCAGATGATCAAAGCGCGCAAGGCGCACGGCGACAAGGTGATTCTGGATGATGTCACCCTTGCCTTCTATCCAGGTGCCAAGATTGGCGTAGTCGGTCCAAACGGTGCTGGTAAGTCATCTGTTCTGAAGATCATGGCAGGCATGGATGTGCCTTCCAATGGCGAGGCTCGCCTAAGTCCCGGTTTTACCGTCGGCATTTTGATGCAGGAGCCTCCGCTAAATGAGGAGAAGACGGTTTTGGGCAACGTCGAAGAGGCGGTTGCAGAGCTAAAGGGCAAGATCGACCGCTTCAATGAGATATCTGCCGAATTGGCAAACCCAGATGCGGACTACGACACCCTTTTGGGTGAGATGGGAACCCTCCAGGAACAGATCGATGCGGCAGATGGCTGGGACCTTGAGAACCAGCTAGAGCAGGCCATGGACGCGCTTCGCTGCCCACCCGGCGATGAGCCCGTCACCCACCTTTCTGGTGGTGAGCGTCGTCGAGTTGCCCTTTGCAAGCTGCTATTGCAAAAACCTGACCTACTGCTTTTGGATGAGCCGACCAACCACCTTGATGCTGAGAGCGTGCTTTGGCTTGAGCAGCACCTTGCCAAATATCCAGGTGCGGTATTGGCTGTGACTCACGATAGATACTTCCTGGACAATGTGGCCGAGTGGATTTTGGAACTCGACCGCGGTCGCGCCTACCCATACGAGGGTAACTACTCCACCTACCTGGAGAAAAAGGCGGAGCGTTTGGAGGTTGCCGGCAAGAAAGACGCGAAACTTGCAAAGCGCCTGCAGGACGAACTCGAGTGGGTCCGCTCAACTCCTAAGGCCAAGCAAACCAAATCCAAGGCGCGTCTGGCTCGCTATGAGGAGATGGCTGCTGAGGCTGACAAGACTCGCAAACTCGATTTTGAAGAGATCCAGATTCCGCCGGGCCCTCGCCTTGGAAACGTGGTCATTGAAGCCGACAAGATTGCCAAGGGCTTCGACGGCAGACCGCTGTTCTCTGACCTGAGTTTCTCGCTGCCTAGGAACGGCATCGTTGGAATCATCGGACCAAACGGTGTCGGTAAGTCGACGCTGTTCAAGTGCATCACCGGCTTGCACGAACTTGATTCCGGAAAGCTAAAGATCGGTGAGACCGTTTCAATTAGCTACGTTGATCAGTCGCGTGCCGGAATCGACCCAAACAAAACCCTTTGGGAAGTAGTTTCCGGTGGCCTGGATTTCATGCAGGTTGGCCAGGTCGAGATGCCTTCTCGCGCATACGTTGCAGCCTTTGGTTTCAAGGGAGCGGACCAGCAGAAGAAAGCCGGAGTGCTCTCCGGTGGTGAGCGAAACCGCCTTAATCTAGCGTTGACTTTGAAGCAGGGTGGAAACCTATTGCTGCTCGATGAGCCAACCAACGACCTAGATGTTGAGACTTTGGCATCTTTGGAAAATGCGCTGTTGGAGTTCCCAGGCTGCGCGGTTGTGATTACCCACGACCGTTGGTTCCTGGACCGCGTTGCAACTCACATCTTGGCCTACGAGGGCACCGATGAGAAGCCGGATCAGTGGTACTGGTTCGAAGGTAACTTCGAGGCTTATGAGGAGAACAAAATCTCAAGGCTGGGAGCAGATGCGGCTAAGCCTCATCGCTCAACCTACCGTCGCCTAACTCGCGACTAAGAGACTTCTGGAATTCTGATCATGCCCTCTTGGGCAACGGATGCCACCAGGCGACCCTCTCGGTCGAAGATCTTGCCCAGCGACAAACCCCTGCCGTTTTGTGCGCTCGGAGATTCCTGAACGTAGAGCAACCACTGATCTACTCGAGCGGGACGGTGGAACCACATGGCATGGTCCAAGCTGGCAGAGGTCAAGCCTGGGTGTGCCCAGCTGATGCCGTGCCGGCGAAGGATCGACTCCAAGATGCTGTAGTCACTCGCGTATGCCAATGCAGCGGCTTGTAGCTGTGGGTCATTCGGCAGATCCGAAAGTGCTTTGAACCAAATCAGCTGCTCCGCTAGCTGTTGCTTTGCAGGCTGAAGGTAGATGGGCTCAGATGCGTGCCTAAGGTCAAATGGTCTTGCCTTCGACCAGTAGTTCGTAATCGGGTGATCAAAAGCTCCAAGCAGCTGCGCGGCTGAGGGGAGTTCCTCTGGGGGAGTGACACCCTCTGGCATAGTGCTTTGGTGATCTAACCCAGCATCCTGCGCCTGAAACGACGCGATCATCGAGAAAATTGGCTGGTCGTCTTGGAGTGCGTGCACTCTTCTCGCGCTGAAACTTCTTCCATCGCGCAGAATTTCCACGGAGAACCTAATCTCCTTGGTGATATCTCCCGGTCTGAGAAAGTAGGAATGCAGACTGTGGGGAGCGCGTTCATCAACCATGGTCCGCATTGCCGCCATCAGAGCTTGCGCCAGAACTTGACCGCCAAAAACCCGACCATGCGGCATCCACTGTGTTCGACCAACGAACTCATTAGGCCCGAGGGACTTTATGTCTAGGACATCGATTAAGTCAGCAACTGGGTCGGAAGGGATTTGGGGTTCTTGCATTTTGACCTCACTTCGTTAGCTAGTTTAGAGAGAGTCATGTCAGCCAAAATTGTCTTTTCCGAGTCAGCCGATCTTGCGGACCTCAAGTCCTTCCTAGAGCGCGCGAAGCGCTTGGATGAAACCGGCGTCGTCAAGCTAAAAGCCGCCGGCGATGTGCTGGGAGTATATGTGGCTCCGATTTTTTCCAATTCTTTGATTGGTGGTGGCACAACTGTTTTGGGGTTGAGGACCATCCGGCTCAACGGGGAATTCGAACTTGATGCGAATTTTGAGATTGCTGCGATTTTGGATCGGTTAGCTAAACCAACAGTCTTTATGACTTCAGCACTGGAGCTGCCTCCGGTTTCAGTCAAGGTGCCGTGGGCTGGCGTCACCCCGCCAAGAGCAGGTTGGGTTTTGGTTGGAACTGTCGCTCAGAAAGAATTGAGCGAGGTGGCAAAGGCTGGAATCGCAGAGGTTGCGAGCCTGATTCCGGAAAGCATCGGAAGCTCAATTGCGACAAAGGTAAGGCAAGAGGTTTGGGGTCGATTGGTGGCATCCAGCACCCCTTATCCCGCGGGTGCAGCTTTTGCTATGTCGGGTTTGGGGTTTCTTACTCCAGACGAAGATATTTCCATTTATCAGGCACCGGGTTGGTTGCGACTGTCTAGCCAAAACGGGCATGTGCTGTGCCGTTTTAGTGCGGTGGTTTAGCGTCTAGCTTCGAATTCAGATTTGAGGATTGCGTAAATCCACATGTCACACCACTCACCCTTGAAATACTCAACTTCTTTGAGTTCGGCTTCTTTGCGCATGCCCAATTTCTGCGCCACAGCCGCTGAGGCCGGAACCCTGGTGTCCATCTCGGCGACGATACGGTGCAATCCCATGACCTCAAAACCGAACTTCAACATGGCCTTAGAGGCCTCAAAGGCAAAGCCCTGGCGCTGGTAATCCTGGTGGGTGACCCAGCCAACTTCACCCCTGAGGTGCTCCTTTGATTGCATCGAAATGTTGGACTGGCCAATCACTTTTCCGGAGTCCTTTAGTTCCCAGACCAAGACCAGATAGTCACCCTCATCCAAGGGCAAATCCTTGCTGTGAGCCAAGGTTCTCTCAATGTGCTTTTTGACTGTCTCCGCATTACCCTCAGGCCAGGGTATGTAGCGCACGATATCTGGATTTGATTGGTACTCGAGCAGGTCGGATGCGTCATCAACTCGCATCGGCCTAAGTATCAGTCGGCTGGTTTCAATCATGAATCACATCACTCTTCAAAGGTGTTTAGCATCGCGTGGGCGGCGCGTTCTAAGTAATCCCAAAGTTCAGCCTCGTCGATGGGGGAGAGTTCAAGCTGATCTAATGCCGCACGCATGTGCCCAAGCCAGGCATCTCTAGCTGCAGGATTGATTTTGAATTCGTAGTGGCGCATCCGAAGCCTTGGGTGACCGCGCTCCTGCTGATAGGTGTCAGGCCCGCCCCAGTATTGCTCCAAAAACAGCTTCAGTCTTCGCTCGGCAGGGCCTAAATCCTGCTCGGGATACATCGGCTTTAGCAGCGGATCCCTGGCTACGCCCTCGTAGAAAAGTTTGGCGAGTTTGGCGAAGGTTGCTTCACCGCCAAAGCTGAGGTAGCGAGAACTATCCACGTTTTTGGCTAGCGTTTCCGACTTTTAGAATTTCTCCGTTGCGCAGATACCAGAGCGTGCCATCAGCATCGCGGACCCGAGTTACTCTGAGCTCGACCGCTTCAATTACGCCGACCACACCGTCAAGGTTCACGGTATCGCCCACGCCATATTGATCTTCAAACACGATGAAGATTCCGCTGATGATGTCCTTTACGAGAGCTTGACCACCAAAACCAAGCGCTGCGCCCAAAATGGTCGTGACGGCAATCAGTGCTCCGGTGTCGACACCCAGTTCGCTCAGAACCATCACGAGGGTCGTGATGGCAATCGCCCAGGTGGCAAAGTTATTGCTAATCGAAGCGATTGTTGCCGAACGCGAAAGCAAACGTTGTTCGCCCAGAACTCCACCATTTTCAGCCTTGTTCCGAAGCTTTGAAACCACCCGATTGGCCAAGATCTTGAGAATGACTCGCAGCAAAATTGCGGCCGCAAGAATAACTGTGATTCTCAGCGCAGGTTGTAATGACTGCGGAATCTCAAGCCATTCCATGATTTACCTAGTCAGCTTTCTGGGCAGCGAGAGCTCGTTCAACTTCAGCCAGGTTCTCAACCAGGATGCGTCGAAGCGCAGGCTTGTCTGAAACCTCCTTGGTTGCAATCAAGGCCTTCGTGTTCTTTGCGAGTTCTTCGGATGCCAACTTGGTTGGGTAGAGGTTTATCAGCAGGTATTCGGCGATCTTGTAACTAAATCGATCCCAAATGCCAAGTGCGGCTGCGTGATAGCGGTCAGAGTAAGACTCAATCAGGGAAAGATCCGTTACCCGGTAGAAGGCCATAGAGGCAGCCTGTACCAAAGTGTTGGAGTATTCCTCTGTCTCAACCAAAAGCTTCCAAGTCGATTCCTTGTTGGCTGCAGTTGGAATGGCCGCCCTTGCTCCGGCGGCAAAGCGCTGGCCATTAGCGGTGTTGTCTCGTGCCAGCTCGGCTGCAATTTCCGCTTCACCGAATACTCCGTTTGAAACTAGCCCCGTTAGTAGCTCCCAACGCACGTCCTGGTCAACCGTAAAGCCGGCTAGTGAAATATCCCCAGACAGTAGGTCCTTCATCCACTTTTGCTCGCTAGCAGTCCTTGCAACGCCAGGGATGAACTTCGCAAACTGCAGCTGTGAGTCAGATCCGGGCTTTGCCTTGCTGGCTAGCTCAATCAAGCCGTCAGCAATTCGCTCCAGGGCAGCCTGACGCTTATTTGGGTGAACGTAGAGGTTTCCAGTTGTCACCAACTGACGCAGCAGGGTCAGGATGGTGGTCGATTCGGTTTCTGGGCCAATGTGGTTTAGCACCAACTCGATAAAGTCACTTCCCGAAGCCTCGCCGTCGCGAGTTGCATCCCAAGCTGCAGTCCAGACCAGGGTTCTGGCGAGTGAGTCCTCGATGCTCGAGAGGTTAGACAAAGCAACCTGGTGACTCTGGGCATCTAGGCGCACCTTGGCGTAAGCCAGGTCGTTGTCATTCAGCAGCACAAAGTCGGGACGCTTGGTTCCAATCAACTCGGTAATTGAAGTGGTCGGACCATCGATGTCGGTCTCTAGGTAGTGAGAACGCACCAACTTGCCAGACTCTAGGTTGAAGTAACCAATACCCATTCGGTGCGGGCGGATTGTTGGCTGTTCCGAGATGGCAGTCTGAATCACATCGAAGCGGGTAATGGTGCCACTTTCATCGGTCTCAATCAATGGCTTCAGAGTGTTCACGCCCGCGGTCTCAAGCCAAAGCTTGGACCAGCTGGTTAGTTCCCTGCCGGATTCGCGCTCAAGTTCGACTAGCAGGTCCTTGAGCTCAGTGTTCTGCCACTGGTGCTTCTTAAAGTAGCTGGCAACGCCTCTAAGGAAGGGCTCCTGACCAACCCATGCCACCAGTTGCTTCAGAACCGAAGCTCCCTTTGCGTAGGTGATTCCATCGAAGT
>CAZZHB010000037.1:0-11079 GCA_964653615.1 uncultured Aquiluna sp. | reverse complement strand
CCGAGTTTTCCGTAAATCGGAGTCGAAACTGTCGAGGTAATTAGGTAGGCGGTAGTGGCCCAAGCCTGCAG
Organism: uncultured Aquiluna sp.; assembly: GCA_964653615.1. GTDB lineage: Bacteria > Actinomycetota > Actinomycetes > Actinomycetales > Microbacteriaceae > Aquiluna. The sequence continues at coordinate 11,008 of CAZZHB010000037.1, read as the reverse complement.
AGAGAGTCCATCTAGATCATCCGCGATGGTGCGCATAGCGGAACCAACCACCGACTGGTCGAGAGCCGCCAGGAACATTCCTGAGACTAAACCGATCAGTACCAGCCAGATTTGCCTTGGAGTCATTACGCCTGATTTTGCGGCTTCTTTTGCGGCTTCCCGCTTTGATTTAGTGGGCAATTGCTCTCCAAGTTTTAGGGTGGTACTCGTGCCTAAGTCTAGACCTCTTGTCAGGAACCCACTCTTTGTGTTTGTTCCTCCATTTGTGTTGGGCCTGATCGGACTTGTCTTGATTAGTCAGCCAAACGCCTTTGGCGCTAAGCATGAGGTGATTGCCGAACAAGTTTCCAAACTTAGTGAGCAAGAGATACCTGCCAAAACCCTCGCGTTCTCTAGCTTTGAAGCCACCCGGCTAGCAACAAACATTGGTGGAAGTGATTTGGTTCTAGTCAACAAGCAGCGCCCACTTAACCCGCTGAATTATCAGCCTGTGAACCTTAGGAAGATGAAGTCTTCTGATTCTTTGGATAACTCTCGCGGACTTGAACTAGCCGACCAGGCTGCAACCGCACTGGAGGTCCTAGCTAAAGACATGAAGGCTGAAGGTGCCGGCAAACTGTTTGTGAATTCGGCATTCCGCTCATATGAATATCAAGAGGATCTATTCAAGTCTAAGACCCGCCAGTATGGCCTTGCAGGGGCACTAATCAGAAGCGCTAAAGCTGGACATTCCGAACACCAGACCGGATTGGCTGTTGATGTGTCAGTTCCCGCCCAAGGCTGCGCGATTATGCAGTGCTTCGGCAACACGATCGGTGGCAAGTGGCTGGCTGCCAATGCCTGGCGTTATGGCTTCATCATTCGATACGAAGAAGACACCACCAGCACCACTGGCTACACCTATGAACCTTGGCATCTTAGGTTTGTGGGCAAACAGGTTGCAAAACTGTATACCGAATCTGGAATACAAACTCTCGAAGATTTCTGGGGCTATCCAGCGGCAGAGTTTTATTTGGAAGAGATCGCCGAATCAACTAGCAATTGAGCCTCTGCCAAAACTTGCTCTAGGTGACGTGACCCGCGGAATGATTCGCCGTAGATTTTGTAGACGTCTTCAGTTCCGGATGGTCGTGCGGCAAACCATGCATTGCTAGTCGAGACTTTGATCCCGCCAAGCGCTCCACCATTTGGAGCTTGAGACTCGATAGCAACAATTGATTCCCCTGCCAACTCTGTTGCCTGCACGGCATCAGAGTTCAGTTTTGACAGCGCCGACTTCTGGGTCAGAGTTGCCGGGGCATCCACGCGACGGTATTGCGGCTCCCCAAACTCTCGGGTCAGGTCTGCGTATAGCTCTGAAGGACTGGAGCCGGTGACTGCCTCCATCTCGGCCGCCAAGAGACACATAATGAGGCCATCTTTATCGGTGGACCATGGTTGCCCATTCAACCTTAGGAAGGAAGCGCCTGCAGATTCCTCGCCGCCAAATCCCAGAGATCCAGATGACAGTCCGGGCACGAACCACTTGAATCCAACTGGCACCTCAACCAATTTGCGACCAAGGTTCTCAACTATGCGATTGATGATCGAAGAAGAGACCATGGTTTTGCCGACCGCCGCCTGGGAATCCCAGCCAGCGCGGTTTCGGAATAGGTAGTCAATTGAGGCAGCTAAAAAGTGGTTTGGGTTCATCAGTCCCGAGTCGGCAGTGACGATGCCGTGGCGATCGGCGTCTGCATCGTTCCCGGTCGAGATATCAAAGCTGGACTTGTTTTCAATCAGCGATGCCATGGCGAATTCGGAGGAGCAGTCCATTCGAATCTTGCCGTCCCAGTCCAGGGTCATAAAGCCAAACTGGTAGTCCACGTTTGGGTTGATTACCGAAAGGTTTAGTTTGTGATGCTCGGCGATCATGGCCCAGTAATCCACCGATGCACCACCCATTGGATCGGCGCCAATTCGAATGTCCGCAGCGCGAATCTCATCCAGGCGCAAAACCTGGTCTAGTTGGGATACGTAATTGAGCTTGAAGTCAAAGGCCTTTGGAGCCGGTGCCTTGCGCTTCACACCTGCGAGGTTCGCAGCGATCAGCTCATTTGCTCGGTTGGCAATCCAACCGGTGGCATCTGAATCTGCTGGACCACCGTGAGGTGGGTCGTATTTGATTCCACCATCTTGGGGCGGGTTGGGGCTTTGGGTTTTCACTATGACGTCGGCGACCTGGTTGCTGCCCTTGGGCAAGGCGGCGTTGTGGTCGATGATTGCAACTGAGACAGCTGGAGTCGGCGTGTATCCGTCGTGCGAATCAACCAGAGCTAAAACGTCGTTTCCAGCCAGCACCTCAAGAACAGACAACTGGGCTGGTTCACTCAAGGCATGGGTGTCGCGACCGATGTAAATCGGTCCGCGGATATCTTGCGACGCTCGATACTCAACAATCGCCTGTGTGATGGCCAGAATGTGTTGCTCGTTGAATGACACATTGAGCGAACTTCCGCGATGCCCAGAGGTGCCGAAGGTTACCTTTTGAGTTGGGTTTGAAACATCTGGCCTGTGCTCAAAGTAGGCATTGGTCAGTGCGGTGAGATCAACCAGGTCACTTGCCCTAGCCTTTTGTCCAGCCCGTTCGTGCATACCTCTCCCAGTGAAAATGCTTAATCCAAGTTATACCCAAATCACTTCTTTTACTGTGGGAATGGATACTGCCCTAATCTAAAGACATGTCAAACCCAACCTCGATTGCCTATCTAGGACCAGCCGGCACCTTCACCGAGATGGCTGCCAAGCAGCTGCAAGGTGCTGACTCAGCAGCCATGCTTCCGGTTGCGAGCGTCACCGAGGCACTAGATGCTGTCCTTTCTGGAAAGGCTGATCGCGCTGTTGTTCCAATTGAGAACTCGCTTGAGGGTGGCGTATCGGCAACCATGGATGCTCTGGCTCAAACCGCTGGCGTTCAGATTTATGGCGAGTATTTGGTCCCTGTGACATTCGACCTAATGGCATCCCCTGGAACAACATTGGACTCAATCGAGGTGATTTATACCCACCCGGTGGCGTATGCCCAGTCTCGCAACTGGTTGCAGCAAAATGTGCCGAATCACTCCCACATTCCAGCGGCATCTACAGCTGCCGCCGCAAAGGCAACAGTTTCTGGCAGCACGGCAGACGCAGCCATCGCAGCACCAACCGCAGCCGGCCTCTACGGGTTGATCACCCTTGCCTCCGACATCGGAGAGAACAAGAACGCTCAGACCAGGTTTATCGAAGTTGGACGAAGCGGTAAGCCAACCAGCAGAACTGGCTTTGATAAGACCAGTGTGATTGTTGAACTTCCAGATGACAGACCAGGTGGCCTGCTTGAGATGCTGGAGCAGTTTGCAGCTAGGGGGGTAAACCTCTCCCGCATTGAGTCGCGCCCAGTGGGCGACAGGTTTGGTCGTTACCGCTTCAACATCGATGCCCAGGGTCACATCGACGATCAGGCAATCGCGGAGGCTCTGATGGGTCTACACAGATTCTCACCAAAGGTCATATTCCTCGGTTCCTACCCAAGGGCTGACAAGAACGAGTCTGTACACCAGGGCAACAATGCGAACTCTGCCTATGAGTCAGCTCAGGCTTGGCTGGACACGTTACGCGGGTGAATTGCAGGTAGCACTGCGTAGAAGTTCACTCCTGATTTATCTTGCGTGATTGACCATTCCATGGTGAGGTCATCAAACAGCGCCGATCCAAGACCGCTTTCCTGTTTAGCTAGTTTCGATCCATCGTTGCTTGCGCTCAGAGTTAGATCGCCGTCGGTGTTTGTCTGAAGTGCGACTACAAGCCGCTTGGCTTTACCGTGGCGATAGGCGTTGCCAGCCAGCTCTTTCAGGATCTCGGAAACACATCTTGCTGTGACCGGGTTATCCACCAGCGGTCGGCAGTTCTTATCAATAGAAACCTCAATGTCCAAAACCCCGTCCCAGGTTTCTTTGGTCTCTAACAGAAAGGCAACAAAGTTTTGTTCTTGGGAAAAGTCGCCCTTTAGCGCAGACACCGCCTTGTCCAAGTCCTTCAGAATCTGATTGACGTCTGCAGGACTGTGCTCGGTAGCCAGTTGCAATCTTGAAGCTGCCACCGTTAGCGCACCCTGTACCGTGCCATGAACTAGGTATGCCCATTTCTTCTGGGCGATCCAGATTTGTTGCTCAACAATTACTGTGCTGCGCAGGACATCAAGATTCATCTCGCTCAATTCCAATTCAATGTCTGCGCGGCTTCGCTCGATGGCCCGCCACAGGGCGATCACGATACCTGTGAACATATAGACGCCAATCCCAGACCAGCGAAGAGTTGCGAGCTGAGGATGCTGAGGCAAAAATTGATTAATTAGCCACTGCAGCGGCAGGTAACTCAAAATCAAAATGCTGAAGACAAAAGTCCAGTTAATCCATCGGTTTTTGACTTCCAGAATCGCTGCCAATTGCCTTAGAGCCAGTCCCACCGGAATTATCAAAAAGCTCATGGCCAAACAGGCCAAGGTGACCTGGAGATCAGAAAGCACATTTATCGTTATCAGGATGTTCGGCATCGACAACAAATAGAGCCCGACAATTCTGGTGTCATTTGCTGCGGAGACATTCTTCGGTCTTCCAAACCGTAGTGGCTTGAAAACTTGTGCTAGTTCGCTGGTGCCGCTGAAGTCCTCGAGCTTGTCTCGAAGTTTGTGACTTAGCGGTCTCACCTCATCGGTTATCAAGTTGGTGATTTCACCGGCGATTGAGCGGATTTCTTTCCATTTCGCTGCCGAGGTTAACAATGATTTGATTCGATCAAGTTCACCAAGCAGCGCGTGCTGGGCCATTTCCCTAAGCCGAGATTCTGTTTCAACAGCTTTTCCGGAGGTCAACTTCCTGTTTTCAAATAGTCGCGCTTGTGAGTCAGAGAGTTTGCGCATTGCACTTACGTGTCGATCCGAAGAGCAGATCAACTCCGACAGGGCGATAACGACGATCAGCGCAATCGTCACATCACCTGGTAACCGCTCTGAAAAGTTCGCTAGCGCTTCTTCTTCAGACGTCGTGAAGAGGTGTTCGAGAAAGTATCCACGAGATGTACCCAAAACCAGTAGCCCGCTTGTAATCCAAAGCCACTTTTTTGAATCGCTCGCTCGCTGTACTAGCCAAGCCAGCACGGGATAGAGCAGCCAGTATCCGACAAATGAGCTGGCAATAATCAGATCTGCCTGCGGATTGACAATCTCACGACGACCAAGGTCGTAGGCGAAAAGGCTAGCCACCTGGGAGAAGAAGACCGGCACCCAAAACCAGGGGTTCTGAAGTCTGAGAAATCCGACGTGAAGCAGTGCTGAAAAGAACGAATCCCGGAATTGCGAAACTATAGTGTGTGGCTTGACCGACACCTCGGAATTCATCTCGGGAATCCAGTGGCTTTCAAGTACTGAATGGCCGCTTGCACTCTGCGCTCAGGACCACCCTGCTCAGAAATCCCCATCACTTTGAATGCCCTAACCAGAATAAGTCGAACCGCACGAATCGTAGTATTCCTAATCTGCGCAATCTCTTCGTTGGATTTTCCCATCGCCAAAAGCTGCACAACTTGAAGTTGTGACCTGCTGAGTTTGCCAAGTGCATGATTTGAATCGAAGTTTTCGCGAAACTCTTTACCCGCTCCGCGCGCTACTCCGATAATCGCTGCGTTCAGTAGCTTGGTATCGCCAAGCTTGGATTTGAGCAGGTAGCCATATCCTGCCGGCAGGCTCTTCACGGATTTACCTGCTAAACGCGGCTCGGCTACGTTGGTTAAAAAGATGATGGCAAGAGTCGGACTTGCGTGACGCAACGAGGTTGCCAAATCAAAACCGTCCGGTCCGCTTCCAAGGTCAACATCCAGGATCGCAAGATCTGGGTCGAAGTTGGTGCAGGCCCTCTTTGCACTGGCGGCATCGTTTGCTGTGGTGACTTCATAGCCCTGAGCCTTTAGGGTTTCGGATAGCAGAGTAAGAACCAGTGGCTCATCGTCCACCGCAAGAATCTTCAGTCCAAATGTCACAGGTTAACAATGCCACCAGCACGTTTAGAGTTCGGTTATCCGCATTCCTCTGGAGGAACATCAGAGCCTAAGCGTGAGTCCTTTTTCTTTCAGACTGAAATCAACTTCGAGTACATCGCCAATCACATCGCCATCTAATTGCAGTGGACTTGGGTGATGGGGTTTCACGCGAATCCTGGAGCCACCTAGGTTCTCAATGGTCTTTAGATTTGCGGTTTGATCCATCCACTTGCGGCCCAAAGCCAATGGCCTGACGACCTTGTTTTGCCAAGTGATTCGAGAGAAGAAATCGACCCAGTTCCAGATCTTTCTAGGCCCGATGGCGGCGACATCTAATTTGCCATCATCCAGTCGAGCATCCGGCATCATTGAGATTTGCCCAGGCAGCCAACCGGCGTTACCTATCAAGATCGAGTAGCTCTTTAGGCTCTTGACCGCGAGGTCATCAACTAAGACCTCGAATTTTTCAAACTTCAGCGGCAACGACCTGAAGCCACCTTCTATATAGGCAATCCAACCGACTCGCTTCTTTAGGGCTGGCTGGGTGCGCTGCATGATGCGGGCATCCATGCCGATGCCTGCGATGCCGGTGAAAAAGTAGCGGTGAATCGCGGCTTCTGTGTCTACCGCCGTGGCGATGCCTAGGTCGATGCTGTAGAGGCTGCCGGTTACTGCGCGCTTGATGCACTTTTCGATGTTGGTGACTGGCAGCTTTAGGTTGCGAGCCAAAATATTGCCGGTTCCAATTGGCACCAGGCCGATTGAAATCTTGGCGTCCTGCTGAGCGATACCCTGAACGCAGGCTCGGATTGTGCCATCTCCTCCCGCCAGAATCAGGTGGGTAGCGCCATTGGCAATTGCGGTTTCCGCTGTAACCACACCTCCGGTTTCCTTATCGGAAGGGTAGAACGTCAGTCCAGTGAAACCAGCTTTAGTGAAGGCAGCCTCAAGTTTGCCCGCCGGGATCTTGGAGGGATTGAAGATAACTGCCATGCTCTGCACACCACAAGCCTAGGTGCAACCCAAGGTAGTCTTTACTGGTGATTGACCTCAGTTTGCTTAGAGAAAACCCAGACGCCATTAGGGCTTCGCAAATCGCTCGCGGTGCCGATGTTTCGCTGGTCGACCAGGCCGTGAAGTTGGACCTCGAAAAGCGTGCCGCCCTGGGTGAATTCGAAAACCTTCGCGCTCAACAGAATCAGCACAGCAAGTTAGTTGCAGCTGCTCCCAAAGAGGAGAAGGCGCAACTGGTGGCTCAGGCTCAAGAGTTGGCAGCTGCCGTTAAGGCAGCCGATGCGGCCGCAACCGCCGCCGATGAAGAGCTCAACAAGATCCTCTACAAGATTGAGAACGTGGTCATCGAGGATGTTCCTGCCGGTGGCGAGGAGAACTTTGTTCTGGTCAAAGAGGTGGGCACCATCCCAACCTTTAGTTTCGAACCAAAAGACCACGCTGAGCTTGGAGAACTGCTCGATGTGATTGACATCGAGCGCGGTGTCAAAATTTCCGGTTCCCGCTTTTACTTCCTTAAGGGCTGGGGAGCAAGACTAGAACTTGCGATGATGCAGCTGGCGATGGACCAGGCTGCCGAGGCTGGTTTTACGGTTTTGATTACCCCTACCTTGGTAAAGCCTGAGGTCATGCAAGGCACCGGATTCCTTGGCGAGCACGCCGATGAGATTTACTACCTACCTGCCGATGATTTGTATCTAACTGGAACCAGTGAGGTTGCACTTGCTGGCTACCACCGCGATGAGATTTTGGAAAATCTAGACAAGCCCCAGAGATATGCCGGTTGGTCTACCTGCTACCGCAGGGAGGCTGGCTCGGCAGGCAAGGACAACCGAGGCATTCTGCGCGTGCACCAGTTCAACAAGCTCGAGATGTTTAGCTACTGCAAGCCAGAGGAGGCTGAGGCAGAACACGCTCGGCTATTGGCATGGCAGGAGCAGATGCTCCAGAAGTGTGAACTGCCATACCGCGTGATTGATGTTGCTGCCGGAGATCTAGGTTCGTCTGCTGCCAGAAAGTATGACGTTGAGGCTTGGGTCCCAACTCAGGGCACCTATCGCGAGCTGACCTCCACCTCCAACTGCACAACCTTCCAAGCACGCAGGCTCAACACTCGCTACCGCGATGAGGCCGGCAAGCCAAAGACTGCCGCCACACTCAACGGAACCTTGGCCACCACCAGGTGGTTGGTTGCAATCCTGGAGAACCACCAGCAGGAAGATGGCTCGGTCGTGATTCCGAAAGCACTTCGCCCTTACCTTGGCGGTATCGAAAAGATTGTGCCAAAGCACTAGCCCATGGCAGCTTTCGAACCCTGGCTAATTGGCATCGACATCGATGGCACATTGGTGCACGATGACGGCTTTTTATCGAAGCGGGTAATTGAGCAGGTCTCACGCGTTCGCTCTTTGGGTCACGAGGTGGTCATTGCAACCGGTCGAGCCGCTGCCAATGCCTACCCGGTCATCAAAGAGCTAGGGGTTTCGCTAAACCACTCGGTCTGCTCAAACGGAGCTGTCACAATTCGCTTGGAAGAAGATCATCCACGTGGCTATGCAATGCACGACGTCAAGACCTTTGATCCTGCCGAGGTGCTAACGCAGTTGATCGAGCACCTGCCAAATGCCCATTTTGCCGTTGAGCATGCCGACGGTAGCTACCGGTTCCACAAGCCATTCCCCTCATATGCCCTGGGAGATGACAACCGCGAGGCTCCGCTATCTGAGCTTTTGGAGCACCCGGTTTCGCGAGTGGTTGTGCTGTCCCCGGAGCACGACGTAGATGAATTTTTGGGGCTAATGTCCAAGGTCGGGCTGCAGTCCGTTTCCTATGCAATTGGTTACACCGCATGGCTAGACATCGCCCCCAAGGGCATCGACAAGGGCCACGCACTAGAGCAACTGCGTCAGCACTACCAGATCCCAGGTGAGCGAACCTTGGTAATGGGTGATGGTCGCAACGATATAGAGATGTTCCGCTGGGCTCGTTCCTTAGGTGGATATGCGTACGCCATGGGTCAGGCCCCGGAAGAGGTAAAGCTGGAGGCCACCGCCGTCACTGCAGCGGTTGATCAAGATGGTGTTGCTCAGGTGCTCGAGGCACTTGAGGGTCTCAAATTCTTAGATTAACCGCTAAACTTTCCCGCGGAGGTCTGTCCGAGCGGCCGATGGAGCTGGTCTTGAAAACCAGTGGACAGCAATGTCTCGTGGGTTCGAATCCCACGGCCTCCGCCACTTTCCTAGCCCACTATCAGCAATTAATCTCTAGACTTTTCAAGTGACCCAGCCCGAATTCATCTTTCCAGAAGATCAGCGCCGCCCAAGGCGTCGTGGTTGGCTAACCAAACTGCTTGTTTCGATGGTGGTTGTCGCCGGCCTTGGAGTTGCTGCAGTTGCTGGTGGTTACGTTTATGTAATGAGTCAGCTCAATGCTTCTGGCATCGATGTTTACTCGACCGATGGCGCCACATTTGCCCCACCTACCGCTGAGGAAATCAACGGACCAATCAACATTTTGGTAATTGGCTCTGACACCAGAGCTGGCCAGGGCAAGTCTTCTTACGGTCCAGTCGGTAATGCACTTGCCGACGTAATCATTCTTTTGCACGTTTCCGCAGATCGTAAAAACGCCGTCGCACTGTCTTTCCCAAGAGACCTAATGGTTTCGGTTCCAGAGTGCCCAGACCCTGAGGGCGGCGACAAGTTTGCAGCCAGGGACATGGTGCAGATCAACGCCACCATGAACACCGGTGGTCCAGCCTGCACCCTGCTGACTGTTCAGCAGCTCACCGGAGTAAAGATCCCTTACTTGGCCATGATTGACTTCAAGGGCGTTATCGCGATGAGCGAAGCTGTCGGTGGTGTGACCGTTTGTGTGGCAGAGCCAATCAAGGACGACTACACCCAGCTATACCTAGAAGCCGGTGAGCACACCCTGATTGGTGAGCAGGCACTGGCTTTCCTAAGAACTCGTCACGGCGTGGGAGATGGCTCTGACCTCTCGCGCATTTCAAACCAGCAAGTTTTCCTGACCTCGTTGGTTCGTAAGCTCAAGGACGAGGGTGCGCTAACCAACCCATTCACCATGCTCAAGCTCGGCACCGCCGCCCTAGAGAACATGACACTCTCCAACAGCCTTACCGAGATCGGCGTGATCTTGGGCATGGCTAGAGAAGTCAACGATGTTGACCTGGACAAAATCACTTTCCTAAAGCTTCCGGTCTACAGCCTCAGCGGAGCGTATTCGGGTCGAGTTGCGGTAATCCAAGACCAGGCTCAGTTGCTGTTTGATCGAATTGCCAAGGATGAGCCGCTAGTCCTCACGGAGGCCAATCCTGGTTCTGGTGCTGTGGTGGCAGAGGAATCAGCTCCGGCCACCGAGTCCACCACTGAGACCACCGCAACCGCCAGCGAGGAAGCTCTGCCAGAGTGGGTGCAGGGCACCAACGCTTCGGTCAAGAGCTGCTCTAACTAATTTTCCCTTCCCAAAGATTTCCTAGTAGGCTTATGCGGCTACAAGGAGACGTCGCATAGCCCGGTCGAGTGCGCCTCACTGCTAATGAGGTAGGGGTTTTAAAAGCCCCTCGGAGGTTCAAATCCTCTCGTCTCCGCTCCTTTCTCGGACTTGAGTCCCGCAGATTCGACTCTGCTCATCGTTATTCCCTGTGAAATGTAACGAATTGGTATACATAACATCTCTGTAAAGGCTTACCGCTAATGTGAAAGCGCTGAGGGAGTATTCCTAGGCGTTGGTTTCGTCATCACGGTTAATCACCCGGGACCAGCGGTCACGTAAGTGGCGGAAGAGACTCAGCCTTCGGTCGACAATGGGGTTGGCAAAGGCTGTCCTCCCATTCGTTCTCCGTTGCGGGAGATCCAAATCGGATCTTCTTGACTACTAGGAGGAATCTTTGAAGAAATTAGCTGTCGCAGCAACGGCGCTC
>CAZZHB010000036.1:2255-11242 GCA_964653615.1 uncultured Aquiluna sp. | reverse complement strand
GAGTTATCTGCTGCGAAGAGTTACCGCATGCCCATGCTGCCTAGTGCCCAGGTTCTTAGTGCCAAGGTAGGTGCTTAAAGCATGGTCATGATGCCTCCCCCACCGCCTGGCGCAACGCCTCCACCTCCACCTCCCGGCGGAGCGGCTCCAGGTTTCCCGACCACCAGCACCTTTTCATTCACGACAGATCAGGGCAAGCCGCAGCCGAGTTCGCTGATCCCTTTGATTGTCGCGGTTGTGGTTGTTTTAGCCGGCGCTGCTCTTTATCTCTTTCGCGAGACTCTCGGGGCAAACATCTGGTATCTAGTGGGTTACTTCTTCACCCCATTCGCAGCAGCGATGGCGCTCGGCCTAGACACCTTGCTTCACATCCAGGGGCAGCGAAACCCTTGGTATTCGAGAAGGCGCTTTGCTGTTGTTGCGGTTCGAGTGGTAGTCGTGATCGGCTTTGCGGTCGGCGTCCTTCACATTCTCGAGCTGGGCCGCTGGCTCGGTGAGATTGCCGTCCAATCGGGATGGTTCTAATGAAGTCAATTATTAAGCGAATCGTTGCGGGCTCTTTTGCTTTGACTTTGGGATTCTTCTCGGTGATTCAACCCACCCAGATTCCACCAGCTTTGGCAGACGAAGTGTCAGCTGCCGGACAAGCAGCCTTCGGTGACCTAACGGCCTGCCTCACCAGCAGCAAGGAGAAGACGCTCGACGTTTTTTACCTAATCGACAACTCCAACTCCCTAAATGACACGGACAAGCAAGGCATCAGATTTGAGGTCCTCGAGAACAGCATTGCTCAGCTTGGAGACTTTGCTGAGTCAGGTGTGACGGTTAGATATGCCGCAGCAATCTTCGCCACCAATGCAACACCTCTGATCGACTGGACCGAAATTTCCGATGGCGACAGCGCTCGGGCGCAGGGCAAGCGAACGGCAGACCGACTAAAGAGCTTGGGAACCACCGGCAAGACGGACTGGGAAGAGGGCGTTCGATATGCCTATGACAGACTCAGCGAGAGCGACTCATGCCGAGCGATGATTTGGTTCACCGACGGAGCTATCAATCCAGACGATACCGAGGTCTCAAAGTTCCGCTCGCTTGATGCACTGTGCCACGCAAACGTGTCTGGCGGCAAACTTGAAGCCGATGAATACGGCCTGTTGGCCAAGTTTAAGAAAGAGAACATCAGCGTTTTCGCTGTGCTGTTGGAAGACCCAGGATTTGACGCCGAAGACCGGTACTTCGTGAGTTACCTAAAGGCACTTGTCGAGGGTTCCGGAGAACTTGCTCCGTTCTCCGGAATAAAACAGGGACCCAGATCGGGCGAGTTGAATTGCGCCAATCTTGATGAGAATGGCCTAGCACTTCCTGGGCAATCCAACGGCGCGCTATTGCGAGCTGAGGATCCGGTAGCGCTGGCATATCAATTCCTGAAACTTGAAACCCAGATTGATGGCGGATCTCAGGGCAACATGGTGGCTGGAAAGTTCACCATCGGCGCCGGCACCGTGGGCTTCAGGATTGTTGCCCTTAACAGCGATTGGACCCTGACCGGCCCAGCGGATAGTGAATTTGAAGCCAACTCTGCTAACGCCGAAGAGCTAGGTGTTGAGGTTGAGTCATCTAAGGCCTCTGGCTTGATGACTATCGACGTCAGAATCACTGAGTTGGCACAGCTTGGCGAGTGGAAGTTTGATTCACTCTCGGCAATCGCAGATGGTTACTTTTTCTCGGGGCTGACCCTGGAGTTGGATCGCGACAAAGAGTCGATGGTCATAAGCGGTCGCGACAACAGCCTCACCGGAAAGGTCGTTCGCGAACCTGACTACCGTGATGTGCCAGTCGACCTCTCGGTTTACCAGAGCAAGAACCTTACGTTGGAGATTATTCACGAAGGTGAACTCATTTCAGCTGAGGGAATCAAGGTTGACGTAGCCGATGACGGTCAGTTCAGAATCGAGGGCTTCCGACCACCAGCAGATTTGGGTAGTCCGATCTCGGTTCGAATAACTCTTGACGTTGGCGCCCCTTTCACGCCGATTCGCGCCGAGTTCATTTTGAACGTAATTGATGCCTCTGTTTTTCCAACTGCAACGCAGGACGTAATTAAGCTGTCCAAGCTAAGCGGCCCGAATGGCGTTGCAACCGGCACTTTCGAGGTGGCCGGTGCTGCAAGTGGCGATGGCGGTCGATTCTGTTTTGCGGCCGATCCAATGAGAACAGATGACCCAGCCACTGTGGGTCCTGAGAAAATCGATCGCGTCGCTGGCTTTGTCTGGAAGTTCGAAGGCGCCGGCCGTGAAGAGGTTTCTGGCGAAACCTGCTTTAACGTTCCGGCTGGCGAAAAGCTTGAAATTACGGTTTCCGTAACCAACCCAACCCAGGCGAACTCCAAGGTCATTTCGGTTCGAGAAGTGCGCAGCACCGCTAATGCCGCAGACGCCGTGTTCTCGGAGAACCTCACTTTTGAATTTGAAACCGAAACCGAGCGAAACGATCTCGTAACCCTCTTAGCCATTGCCTTGCTTTTGTTGCTTGGATTCTTACTTCCGTTGACAATCCTCTACATTTTCAACCGGTTGATTTCCCGATTTGATTGGGATGCCAATGTGGTTCGTGCTGACTTTGATGTGGTGCTGGATAACTCAGTACCTATGATTCAGCTGGTTGACCAGCTCGGGAACTCATTGGGTCCAGTGCAGGTGTCCGCTGATACCTTCCAGGGAACCACTCCGGCCGGCAAGGTAGCATCAGCCTCCCTTGGTCAATTCGGCGAACTAAAGGCGCGCACTCCTTTCAACCCACTCCGATCGAGTTGGTTCGAGTGGGTAGCCCCTGCCGGTAAGCGAGTAATTTCAATTCCGGATGCTTCTTACGCAAACCCGAAGCCATTTGCAGCTGGCAAGCGTGCCGAGGTGAACAGCGGAATGACTCAGAACTGGGCATTTGTAGCGGACGAGTCCGACTTGGGCGGTGCAATCTCTGGCCCCATCCGCGGGACCCTAATTGTTTTCGCAAAGCGCGGTTTGATTGGAGATTACTCAGCTCGAGTCTCGAAGATCACCAACAACAGGGCGATTTTGGACAAGGCTCGAAGCTTGGCACAGAGCCTGCCAAAGGTTAAGGCTGAAACCCCAGCCTGGACTACATTTGGCCAAACGGATGGAGCAGGCGGCACATTGCCGCCCCCACCCCCTCCAGGCATGCCGCCCCCACCGGGAATGTAGCCCGGTAAAGACTTTAGAGAAGAAGAGGAAAACATGTTGCAGCCATTTCTAGTAGTAGGCGTCGGTGGTTCTGGCGGTAAGACTGTTCGAGCACTTCGTCACGCCATTGACCTAACCCTGCGACGCTATGGCTGGGACGACGGCATTCCAGACGCATGGCAGTTCCTGCACTTTGACTCACCTCAGGCCCAGGACGGCGAAAACTTCCGTGCCCCATTCCTCCCAAGGGAGGACTACCTATCTCTAGTGCCTGGCGGCGTTGATTATCAGGGTGTTTACCAGGTTGTGAAGAGCAAAATTGACCCTCGACACCAGCCGAGCATTGAGAGAGTTCTGCCAGATCCTTCCCAAGCCGGTATCGCGATCAGCATCGGAGCTGGACAGTTCCGAGGCATTGGTAAGGCGATCGCGTACGCAAGTCTTGACCAGATGTCAGCCAAGGCCACCCTCGCAATCGGCAAGATGCGAAGCAATCGGGCCAGCGCACAGCTATCGGAAATTGATGCAATTTTCGGGGGCGCAGGCGGAGCTGTTGGCCAGCCAATGCTTGTTATTGTCTCCTCAATTGCCGGTGGTTCCGGTGCGGGTCAGTTCATGGAGGTTACGGAAGCCGTTAAGTCTGCTATCGGACCCGAGCCATGGGCGAACGAAGCAGTTTCGCTACTTTACGCGCCAGATGTGTTTGACAGCCTCGGTGCTATGGGAAGTGCCATTGCCCCCAACTCGCTTTACGCCTTGGCCGAAACCATGAACGCAATTTGGGCCCAAACTCCTTCTGAAGCGATTGGCTCAATTTACAAAAACCAAGGCTTGATCGCCGGCACCTCAGAGGCATATCGAATTGGTGCGAAGTACAACCACATCATTGGTCGCACCAGCAACACTGTTGATCTCGGTGGCCCAGAAGATGTTTACATGGCCGTTGGAGACTTCATGGCCACTTGGATCACCAATCCAAGCCTTCAGGACGATTTGAATGTTGGATACTTCGGTAACTGGCTATCCAGAGCACTGAAGGTCCCCGACTACACAGAGCTAAAGCTTCCAGCGGTGGACCCAACGCCTTTCTCATCATTTGGTTATGGCAAGGTTTCACTGGGGCTCGACCAGTTTGAAAATTATTCTGCAGAACGCATTGCTCGCTCGGTTATTCACAATTTGCTAAACCGTCACCTGGCACAAGACCCTGGATGCAACATCAAGAGCGAACAGGCTTGGGTTGAGGACTTGGCTGGGTCTTCCAAGGATGATTTCTTCGGAGACACCAGGCTGTACAAGCAGAAAGGCTCAAATGGATTCGATATCTACACAGACCTTTCCCCGTCGCCAGCTGAAACTCAAGCTCTTGAGGGCCAGCTGAACTCATTTATCAGTCAGCAGGCACTAACGGGTATGCCTAATGGTGGCCACGCTCCAGGTGTGTGGGTTCAGATCATTCAGAACTCACTCCAGAACCTTAAGCCAACCTTGACTCAGCAGTTCACCGAGAAGGTGGCGCTTCGAGCCAAGCAAGAGTGGGTGCCTGCAGCTCCTGACCGAATCATGGGCGTGGTAGGAACTTCTTTAGCTCAGAAGGGTCTGCCGGTAACGGTAGAGCTGCTTTCTATGCTGAGAAAGCGAACCCTGGATACCGCGGCGGAGCTTCGCCAGACCGCCTCGCAATATCGAGGGGTAGAGGCAACACTCATCGCTCGAATGACTGCTGCGATGGCGCCCGCTCAAACCATGCAGAAGGTTCCGCCGGTCAACCCAGCGGTTATGGCCTGCATGAACGAGGCTGAAGTTACTTTGAAGAATGTCTTCTACGCGATTGTCTTCGAGTCTGGAGCAACCTTGCTTGAGGACTTTACGGAGAACTTCCTGGCCCCACTTTTGCAGAGCCTCGAGGCAATGAAGGTAAAGCTGACTGAGGCCGCTAAGGACAACCAGCTTCCAGATGGCAGACAGAACCCATACTTCTCTTGGGCCACTGAGGATGGCGAAACACCTAGTCGATTTAAGCCAGCGCCAAACGTTGCATTGTTGATTGATCACAACAACTACCCTCGAACCTTCAATGCTCTCACGAGGGACACCTTTGGACCAGCGGTGGCAAACCCAGGGCAAGTAATTCTTGACGAAGTTTGCATGGGCTCAAAGCACATCGAGGGCGTAACCATCAACCCGAAGCACGCCTGGGCGCTTCTTGAGCAGGTTCGTCACTGGGTACCCTCGGAGCGACAGTTCCAGGCGATCGTGTCTTCTCCTCAGAAGTCAACCTTCCGCACCACCGATGACATCATGAGCTTCTATGAAGCAGCAAAAGACTGGCTGGAAATTGGAGGGCGACCATTCCGCGCCTTCTTCAACCAGAGTCTGGCTGAGTTCCTAGAAGGCAATGGCGATCCATTGATTCAGGCCGACCGCAACGCTGCCTTCGTCGAAGGATTCTCCAAGGCTGCGGCGAGCTCAGACCCATTGGTTCGATTGAATAGTGCGCTTCTTCAAGCAACGCACGGTGTTGGCAGCGATGCTCAGCATGTGGTTGTCAGCGACATTCCAATTTCAAAGGGTTCAGCACTCTTTGAGCAAATGAAGAACGTGCTACAGAACAACGGACTCTGGACCGAAAATCGCTCTGAAGGCTGGTTTAAGGGCCCCACTGCCCCGAGCGCAGCAACTACGACCGAGGTCTTTATTGCAAAGATGCTGGCTTTCCCAGTCCACCCTCTGGCCATGGGTTCAGTCGTGAATCCAATCGCGAGGCAATGGCTGCAAGCGTCTACGCAGCCAGTTTCGCGCCAAACCTTTATGCAGTGGCGTCAGGGTCGAAGTCTGGTCGAGTCAATTCCTGCAGCACCCAAAGTCTGGAGACAGATGCTGCGCGGTTGGCATGTGGCCCGATTGCTCAACCTACTTAAGGAAGATCGTGGAGCATCGACTGCTGAGCTTCAAGCTAAGGGCGTCAAGCTAAGCCTCTGGATTGACGGTGGCCAGCAATATGCCGACTTCCCTTTCCCGTTATTCTCTGCTCTGCCAGCAAAATTGATTGACTACCCGGCGGTTGTCATGCAGTCGCTGAAGGTTGCGCTTTTGAATTGCTATGCCTTGAGCTCGCTTACTCCTCTGGCGCCCTACAAGCACCTTGAGCACCTGGGGCAGGACGGCGTTGGTTCCGACATTGCGCCTGAGCTTTCCAACTGGATCCAATTTGGCACTTTAGACCCAGGCCAGCCAGAACCCGACAGTTCTAGGGCAGGCGGCAGGTCTGACTCGCCTGAGGTTAGAAAGGCTAAAGCGCTTGAGTTCCTAAACAAGGAACTCGAATCCTTCAGGGACCAAATGGCAAAGCTGGACAAATATGCCAGTAGTCGCACCTATCCACTGGTGTGGGAGATGCGAACCGAGCTGGAGCAGAGCTTCAAAGAGGCCATCGAAATCATCGGCTCCATTGATGGTGGAAGCAGGCTCTAGTGGCTGACCTCTGGGGGGACTACGGGCTTACTCTTGTAGTGCTACCTGACGGTGAACTTGGAGATTCATTTCTCGATACCGCCAGGCAGTGGACAGGACTTAGCCTGATTTCGCCTGCGCTTTGGGTTAGACCCAAGGATGCAGACACCGAGTCAGTCCCCATGCGTCAAAAAGCACTGGTTCTAGAACATGATGGGGTCGTCGGTTGCGATGAGACCGAAGTCGACGTCTTCGAGTTGCTCTCTTCTCGCGAGCGAATTGCCAAACTCAGAGTAATAACAATTACACCGTTGCTGTCACAACCAACGCAGTCAAAAGAGCACGAGGAAAAATCCAGAGCGCTGCGGGACTACCTCACCAAGTCGATGGTTTTGCCAAGCTCTGGTCAGTCGGGAGCTGAGAGCTACCCAACTGTTGAGTTCATGAACTTGATTGTTTCCCCAACTGAGCACACCGATCATTCGAAGACTTTGAATTCGGACGGCTATCTAGCAACCTTCATAGCTTCCCCTGAAGACCGGGCTACACCTCTGTCTGCGGACGGGTTCATCCGTGAAGATGAGCTTTTGAAGTTTGTCCGATTTGGAATGATGCATGTTGCCACGGTTGGCGGTCTCTGGTCTGGCTTATCGGATGGCATTTTGGATTTGATCAGGAAAGACTCCTTCCGACCTTCCTCGGTTTACGTTTCCAGGGTTTTCATCAGTGGAATCTTGACCGAAGGCTTGGCTGCTAGGGCTGTGGCCCGTGTCTTGGAGCGAGTTTCGAACCCGGATTCAGGTTTCGTGAATCCATTCACAAACATGCCCATCGAAGGCACCGCGCCGATTACGGCCGAAGAGCGAGAAGCTTATTTGTCGCTGCTACTCAACACCGTCATGTCTTTTGAGGGAAATGCACTCAGGTATGCGGCTCCAATTGAGCTAAGAAATCCAGATCAAATCAAGACTTCGATGAAGGGAGCCTTGAAGGACTTTGGGTCATTCGCAGGCGCCAAGCTCAAGTCCCTCCCGCTCAGCATCGGCCGCGCATTTGTATGGTGGATTACCGGTGTATTCAATCGATTGTTCTACGGCGGCACCAAGGGCCACGCAGTTGTTGAAGCTAAAGATCCAAACCTAGATTCGATCGACGCTCAGCTTGTCTCGGCTTGGGAGCAAGTTGGCGACTTGCGCACCAAAGCCGATGAGGTATTAAAAATGCCTGCCACCTTCTCGGGATTGAGAGTCACACCTCAGCTTTGGGCAAACATCAGAGAGGCGATTTTTGCGCTCTTGGACGGGTCAAACCAGGAGCGCTTCGGCTTTGTTAGAAGTGGCGATGCAGATCCTGTTTACCCAATTTTCTACCGCGCCGGCGATCTGCTGAGTGATCCTGCAAAGCGTACGTTTGTGAGCGATCCAATCCAGCCCGAGGGGCAGCTAGAACTTGGTTGGGCTGACTTCCAGACCTACACAGATTTGATGAATCTAATTCAAAAGCTTGAATTGCAGTTGAGTCAGCAAGACAAACAATCGCAAGAGCGAGCTAAGGCTTTGCGGTCACAACTCGAGGCCGCCAGACAGAACGTTTACGCCCTTGAATCCGAACTAATGATCAGGGAGGGGTAATGGGCATCTTTGATTTCCGCAAGAAGGCTAACGACGAGCCCAACGACCTTCCAGCAGCAGCTACGTTCGAACATCGAGAACTAAGTTTCGAAGAGCGTTTGCGATTGGCGGCCCCACCCTCAGTCGAGGCGGTCGACGAGTCTGAAGTATTGGAATACAACCCCTCTGAAGAGCCACCGCTGAGCACAAGCGTTCTCTCGGAGCGTCTCGAAATGCGTCGTGCAGAAGTCGAGTCTCTGGCAAGACGACTGGACCTTATTGAGCAAGCGATGGACCTTAGACGTGATTCTGTTCAGAGAATCGAGCACTCAAAAACTCAGGCCATGGAGTGGCTGGCGAGGGTCCAGAGCTCGTTCGTTTGGCGATTGAAGGCCTCCCTCGGAGCTGAACGAGCCATTGCAAATCAAGAACTCCGGCAAATGGAGCAGGACGTTGCAAATGTCCAGTTGCCAGAAAAGGGAGTGCTGCCCAAACTTCAGGCACAGTTCGTCTCAAACTTCTTGAAGTCTTGGATTGCGCCGCTGTTGATCATGTTTGTCGTGTACGTGATCCCATGGTCTTTCACGGTTCCCAAGATCCCTCAACTTGCGGCCTTATACGATCCCGCCACAGCCGGCCCGGTGCTCGCCGGCATTGTGTTGTTTATGCTCGGACTTTCGGCCTTGATCGTCTATTTGTTTAATCGGAGCAAGTTTCCAACCAC